>NZ_DCXA01000252.1:3461-14237 GCF_002328915.1 Aquabacterium sp. UBA2148 | reverse complement strand
GCTACCAGACTGCTCCACCCCGCGACTGAGACTTAAATTATGGCACGTTTTTGACGCCATGACCATACATGGGCGCCAAATCAGCCAAGAAACACAAGAAAAAAGCCCGCTGCTTGCGCAACGGGCTTTTGAGCTCTGAGCCCTACCGCCGGTCGACCCAGTCAACCTGCAAGGGCGTCAAGCCGAGATCACTCGCCAGCTTCGACGGCTTCGTCGGTGTGGCTGCGCTCGACCAGTTCCATGAAGGCCATGGGAGCGTTGTCGCCCACGCGATAGCCCATCTTCAGGATGCGGGTGTAGCCACCAGGACGCTTGGCGAACAGGGGGCCCAGCACGTCGAAAAGCTTGACCACGTTGTCGCGGTTGCGCAAGCGGTCGAAAGCCAGGCGGCGGTTGGCAACGGTCGGGACCTTGGCCAGGGTGATCAGCGGCTCGACGATGCGACGCAGTTCCTTGGCCTTGGGCACGGTGGTCTTGATGGCTTCGTGCTCGATCAGCGAGTTGGCCATGTTGCGGAACATGGCGGCGCGGTGAGCCGAAGTGCGGTTGAGTTTACGGAGGCCGTTACCGTGACGCATGGTGCTTTCCTTTCATTATCAAAACCGGCGGCCGGTTCAAGGTACCGCCGGGTGCACCGGATGCCCCAGTGACCTGGGTGCATCCACTTTCAAAAAATCAACGCTTGTCGAGACCTTGGGGCGGCCAGGCTTCCAGGCGCGAGCCCAGGGCCAGACCACGGGAAGCCAGCACTTCCTTGATTTCGTTGAGCGACTTGCGACCCAGGTTCGGGGTCTTGAGCAGCTCGGTTTCGGTGCGCTGGATGAGGTCGCCGATGTAGTAGATGTTCTCTGCCTTGAGGCAGTTGGCCGAACGCACGGTGAGTTCGAGCTCGTCGACCGGACGCAGCAGGATCGGATCGAAGTGCTGAGCCGACTTGGCGGGCGCGTCGAAAGCGGCGATTTCGCTGCCTTCCAGCTGCGCGAACACAGCCAGCTGCTCAACCAGGATCTTGGCCGAAGCACGGATCGCTTCCTCGGGCGAGATGGCGCCGTTGGTTTCGATTTCCATGACCAGCTTGTCCAGGTCGGTGCGCTGCTCGACGCGGGCGCTTTCAACCGTGTAGCTCACGCGCTTGACCGGCGAGAACGAAGCGTCCAGCACGATGCGGCCGATGGCCTTGCTCGACTCTTCGCCATAACGACGCACGTTGCCAGGCACGTAGCCACGGCCCTTTTCAACCTTGATCTGCATGTCCAGCTTGCCGCCTTGCGACAGGTGGCCGATGACGTGACCAGGGTTGACGATCTCGATGTCGTGCGGGGTCTGGATGTCGGCGGCGGTGACAGGACCTTCGCCGTCCTTGCGCAGGACCAGGGTCACTTCGTCGCGGTTGTGCAGACGGAACACCACGCCCTTGAGGTTCAGCATGATGTTGACCACGTCTTCTTGCACGCCGTCGATCGACGAGTACTCGTGCAGCACACCAGCGATGGTGACTTCCGTGGGTGCGAAACCGACCATCGACGACAGCAGCACGCGACGCAGCGCGTTGCCGAGGGTGTGGCCATAACCACGCTCGAACGGCTCGAGCGTGACCTTGGCGCGGTGACCGCCGAGCGGTTCCACCTGGATGGCTTTGGGTTTCAGCAAATTCGTTTGCATGAGGTCTTCCTGTCAATACCCTCGGCTCGTTACACCGATAAGGCTGCTGGACCAACCGGAGCACCATGCTCCGGCCCTGAAAAACACACGCCGCCGAGCCCGAAAGCCCAACGGCGAGGGGCCGCATCGCGCACCAGCAAGGCGCACAACGCGGCCAACGTTCGCATCAACGCGAATACAGTTCGACGATCAGCGATTCGTTGATGTCGGAGCCGAATTCGTCGCGATCCGGGGTCTTCTTGAACACGCCTTCCAGCTTGGCGCCGTCCACTTGCACCCAGCCTGGCAGACCGATGGACTCGGCCAGCTTGTAGGCTTCTTGCACGCGCAGTTGCTTCTTGGCCTTCTCGCGCACGGCAACCACGTCACCGGTCTTGACCAGGTAGGACGGGATGTTCACGACTTCGCCGTTGACGACGATGCCCTTGTGGCCGACCAGCTGGCGCGCTTCAGCGCGGGTGGAGGCGTATCCCATGCGGTAGACGACGTTGTCCAGACGCGACTCGAGCAGACCCAGCAGGTTGGCACCGGTGTTGCCCTTGCGGCGCTCGGCTTCGGCGAAGTAGCGGCGGAATTGCTTTTCCAGCACGCCGTACATGCGCTTGACCTTCTGCTTTTCACGCAGTTGCAGGCCGAAGTCGGAGGTGCGCGAACCGGAGGTACGGCCGTGCTGGCCAGGCTTGGTGTCGAACTTGGCTTTGTCGCTGATGGGGCGGCGGGCGCTCTTGAGGAAAAGGTCGGTGCCTTCGCGGCGGGCCAGTTTGGCCTTGGGTCCGAGGTAACGTGCCACTTTGGGTGTCCTTGTTTGATCTGACGCCAGCCCTTGGAGGGCGCCGGCGCGAGTCTGCGGGCCTGGGGCGCACAGACGGTGGGCTTCATTGAACCAGACGGCAACAAGCCGCCCAGCGTCGGGGAACCTGCGATTGTAGCAAGCAGGCAAACCGATCCAGAAATAACCCGACAATCAAGTCGGGATCATGGAACGGCAACACCTCGCCGAGAGAACCCGTGCGAGGTGCGTGTTCGGCGCCTCTTGCAAGGCACCGATCAGGCTGGCATCAGATGCGGCGACGCTTCTGAGGACGGCAACCGTTGTGAGGAACCGGGGTCACGTCCGAGATGGAGTTGATCCGGATGCCCAGCGAAGCCAGTGCGCGAACCGACGACTCGCGACCAGGACCAGGGCCCTTGATCTCGACGTCGAGGTTCTTGATGCCCTGCTCTTGAGCAGCGCGGCCGGCCACTTCAGCAGCCACCTGGGCAGCGAAGGGGGTCGACTTGCGCGAGCCCTTGAAGCCCTGACCACCCGACGAAGCCCACGACAAAGCATTGCCTTGGCGGTCGGTGATGGTGATGATGGTGTTGTTGAACGAAGCGTGCACGTGGGCGATGCCGTCCGCAATGTTCTTGCGGACCTTCTTGCTCACACGACGGGCAGCGCTGTTCGCGGGTGCTTTTGCCATGATGTTTCTCTTTCGAACTCAGTCAACCAGCGCGGATCACTTCTTGCCAGCGATGGCCTTGCGCGGACCCTTGCGGGTGCGGGCATTCGTGCGGGTGCGTTGACCACGCATCGGCAGGCCACGGCGGTGACGGAAGCCGCGATAGCAGCCCAGGTCCATCAAGCGCTTGATGTTCATCGAGAGCTCGCGGCGCAGGTCACCTTCAATGGTGAGCTTGCCCACTTCTTCCCGAATCTTTTCCAGGTCGCCGTCGGTCAATTCCTTGATCTTCTTGTTGAAGGGAATGCCTGCAGCCGAGCAGATTTTCTGCGCGGTGGTGCGACCAATGCCGTAGATCGAAGTCAGACCGATTTCGGTGTGCTTGTGCGGCGGAATGTTGATGCCAGCAATACGTGCCATAACTGTCCTCTGAACGCGTGTGTCGTCGCCCTGTCAGGCGGCGATCAGCCTTGACGCTGCTTGTGGCGGGGGTCCGTGCAGATCACGCGGACCACGCCCTTGCGGCGGATGATTTTGCAATTGCGGCACATGACCTTGACGGATGCCGAGACTTTCATGGTCTTCTCCTGAACCGCCAGTTGCCCAGCGGAAATTCGCCCACGTTTCCGGGGTCAAAAACTCCAGCTCACTTCGCCCGGAACACGATGCGAGCACCGACTCAAACCTGGTTCAAGCTTCACACTTCAGGCGTTGCCGCGCTGGGTGTTGGCAGTGGTAGGCCACTGCGTTCAGCTTGCCTTGAAATTTGCCTTTTTCAGCAGAGAGTCATACTGCTGAGACATGACGTAGGACTGAACCTGGGCCCAGAAGTCCATCGTGACGACCACGATGATGAGCAGGGAAGTCCCACCGAAGTAGAAGGGAACGTTGTACTTGAGCACGAGGAACTCGGGCAGCAGGCACACCGCGGTGATGTAGACGGCGCCAACAAGCGTGAGGCGGGCCAGAATTTTATCAATGTATCGAGCGGTTTGGTCGCCAGGACGGATCCCGGGGATGAAAGCACCACTCTTTTTCAGGTTGTCTGCGGTCTCGCGGCTGTTGAACACCAGGGCCGTGTAGAAGAAGCAGAAGAAAACGATGGCCACCGAGTACAGGATCACGTAGATCGGCTGACCTGGCGAGAGCATGGCGGCGATGTCTTTCAGCCAGCGCATGCTGTCACCCGTGGCGAACCAGCCCACGGCGGTGGTCGGCAGCAGGATGATCGACGACGCGAAGATCGGGGGGATCACGCCAGCCATGTTGATCTTGAGCGGCAGGTGCGAAGACTGACCACCGTACACGCGGTTGCCGACCTGGCGCTTGGCGTAGTTCACCAGGATCTTGCGTTGGCCACGCTCGACGAACACCACGGCGTAGGTCACCAGGCCCACCAGGGCGACGATGAAAATGGCCGCCGGGATGCTCATGGCGCCAGTGCGGATCAGCTCGAACAAACCAGCCAGTGCACCAGGCAGGCCCGCAGCGATACCGCCGAAAATCAGGATCGAAATGCCGTTGCCCAGACCGCGCTCGGTGATCTGCTCACCCAGCCACATCAGGAACATCGTGCCAGCGGTCAAACTGATGACCGTGGTCATGCGGAAGCCAAAGCCGGGGCTGATGACCAGGCCGGCAGTGCCTTCCAGTGCCACAGCGATGCCGAAGGACTGGAACAGGGCCAGACCCAGCGTGCCGTAGCGGGTGTACTGCGTGATCTTGCGACGACCGGCCTCGCCCTCTTTCTTGAGCTGCTCCAGTTGCGGGATCACGTAGCCCATCATCTGCATGATGATGGACGCAGAGATGTAGGGCATGATGCCCAGCGCGAACACGGTGAAGCGCGAGAGCGCACCGCCCGAGAACATGTTGAACAGACTCAGGATGCCGCCTTGCTGGCCCTTGAACAACTGTTGCAGCTGCGCTGGGTCGATACCGGGCACGGGGATGTGTGCCCCGACGCGGTAGACGACCAGCGCGAGCAGCAGGAAGACCAGGCGACGCTGGAGGTCGCCGTACTTGCCGCTTTGTGCCAGTTGAGAGGGAGAAGTTGCCACGCTGAGTCCTGTTCAGGCTTGACGTTTCGTGTTCGCGTTGTTCGCTGAATTACTCAGCGATGGAGCCACCAGCTGCTTCGATCGCGGCCTTGGCGCCGGCGGTGACGCCGATGCCCTTGAGGACGACCTTGGCAGACAGTTCACCCGACTTGATCACCTTGACGACCTTGGCCAGCTGGGGCACGAGGCCGGCTTGCTTCAGGGTCAGGACGTCGACTTCAGCGGCGCCCAGAGCTTGCAGCTCGCCCAGGGTGATTTCGGCGTTGTACTTCAGGCTTTGCGACTTGAAGCCACGCTTGGGCAGGCGGCGTTGCAAAGGCATTTGACCGCCTTCGAAACCGACCTTGTGGTAGCCGCCCGAACGCGACTTCTGACCCTTGTGACCGCGACCGGCGGTCTTGCCCAGGCCGGAGCCGATGCCGCGACCGACACGGCGCTTGGCATGCTTGGCACCCGATGCGGGCTTGATGCTGTTGAGTTCCATGATGTTCCTCTGACTGCCGAGTGCCTTACAGCACCTGGACCAGGTAACGGACCTTGGTGATCATGCCGCGCACGGCGGGCGTGTCTTCCAGAACAGCGGTGCTGTTCATGCGACGCAGGCCCAGGCCCTTCACGGTGGCGCGGTGGTCGGCCTTGCAGCCAATCACGCTGCGGATCAGCTTGACGGTGACGGTTTTCTTTTCGCTCATGTCTGCTCTCCAGCGATCAGTTGAACAGCTGTTCAACGTTCAGACCGCGCTTGGCAGCGACTTCGGCCGGCGTCGTGGCCTTGGCCAGGGCGTCGAACGTGGCGCGAACCATGTTGTACGGGTTCGAAGAACCCAGGCTCTTGGCGACGATGTCGGTGATGCCCATCACTTCGAAGACAGCGCGCATCGGGCCACCAGCGATGATGCCGGTACCGGCGGGTGCCGGAGCCAGCAGCACCTTGGCTGCGCCGTGTTCGCCGGTCACGTTGTGGTGAACGGTGCCGTTCTTCAGCGAGACCTTCAGCATGTTGCGACGTGCCTGGTCCATGGCCTTTTGAACGGCCAGGGGCACTTCACGAGCCTTGCCTTTGCCCATGCCGATGCGGCCATCGCCATCACCGACCACGGTCAGGGCTGCGAAACCCATGATCCGACCGCCCTTGACCACTTTGGTCACGCGGTTCACCTGGATCATCTTCTCGCGCAGACCGTCGTCGCGACCTTCGTCTGCCACCTTGGGTTGAAACTTAGCCATTTGAGATTCCTTCCGGTTGCCGACGAGGCTTAGAACTGCAGGCCGGCTTCACGCGCGGCTTCAGCCAGGGCCTTGATGCGACCGTGGTATTGGTAGCCAGCGCGATCGAAGGCGACCTTCTCGACGCCAGCAGCCTTCGCCTTTTCGGCGATGCGCTTGCCGATCAGCGAAGCAGCTTCGGTGTTGGCACCGTTCTTGATTTGCTCGCGCACTTCCTTTTCGGCGGTCGACGCGGTGGCGATGACCTTGCTGCCGTCGCCAGAAATCACGCTGGCGTAGATGTGCAGGTTGCTGCGGGTGACCGTCAAACGCACGGCGCCTTGCAGGGCGATCCGGGCGCGGGTCTGGCGCGCACGACGCAGGCGCTGTTCCTTCTTGCTCATTGCCATGATGAATCAGCTCCTTACTTCTTCTTGGTCTCTTTGAGGACCACGCGCTCGTCCGCATAGCGGATGCCCTTGCCCTTGTAAGGCTCAGGCGGACGGAACGCACGCACTTCAGCAGCGATCTGGCCAACGACCTGACGGTCGGCGCCCTTGATCACGATTTCGGTCTGAGACGGGGTCTCGACCTTGATGCCGGCGGGCATGTCCTTCACCACGGGGTGAGAGAAACCAATCGACAGGTTCAGCTTCTGACCAGCAGCCTGGGCCTTGAAACCCACGCCAACCAGGGTCAGCTTCTTCTCGAAGCCCTTGGACACACCGTTGATGGTGTTGGCCAGCAGGGCGCGGAAGGTGCCGGACATGGCATTGGCGGCGGCGGTTTCGTTGGCCGGGGCGACCTTCAGCGTGGTGCCGTCTTGCGTGACGGTGACCAGGCCGTTGGCCGGCAGGCTCAGCGTGCCGTTGCCACCCTTGACGGTGATGGCTTCGGCCGAGATCTTGACGTCCACACCTTGAGGGACGGCGATCGGCATTTTTCCAACGCGGGACATTGCGATTGCTCCTCTATCAGGCGACGTACGCGATGACTTCGCCACCGATGCCGGCAGCGCGAGCCTTGCGGTCGGTCATGACGCCTTGGGGGGTGGTCACGATCGCAACGCCCAGGCCATTCATGACCTGAGGGATGCTGTGACGGCCCTTGTAGATGCGCAGACCGGGACGGGAAACACGCTCAATGCGCTCGATGACCGGACGGCCAGCGTAGTACTTCAGCGAAATTTCCAGGGTGGGCTTGGCGGCTTCACCGGTGACGGCGAAACCGTCGATGTAACCTTCGTCCTTCAGGACTTGGGCGATCGCGACTTTCAGCTTGGAAGACGGCAGAGCAACGTTGGTCTTGTTGACCATTTGGGCGTTGCGGATGCGCGTCAGCATGTCGGCGATGGGATCACTCATGCTCATGGGATAACTCCTGTTCGTGCCCGGCCGGATTACCAGCTTGCCTTGGTGACACCGGGGATGTCGCCGGCGAAAGCCAATTCACGGATCTTGGAACGGCCGAGGCCGAACTGACGGAAGGTGCCACGTGGGCGACCAGTCAGGTTGCAGCGTGCGCGCAGACGGGTCGGGTTGGCGTTGCGGGGCAGCTTTTGCAGCTCAAGGCGAGCGGCATAGCGCTCTTCTTCCGACTTCTTGGCGTCATCGATGATGGCCTTGAGTTCGGCGTACTTCTTGGCGTACTTGGCAACCAGCTTTTCGCGCTTTTCTTCGCGTTGCTTCAGAGAGACTTTTGCCATGGCGGGCCTCAGTTCTTGAACGGGAACTTGAAAGCCGTCAGCAGTGCCTTGGCTTCTTCGTCGGTCTTGGCGGTCGTCGTGATGCTGATGTTCAGACCACGGACAGCATCGATCTTCTCGTATTCGATTTCCGGGAAGATGATCTGTTCCTTGACGCCCACGTTGTAGTTGCCGCGACCGTCGAACGAACGACCCGAGATGCCGCGGAAGTCACGGACGCGGGGCAGCGACACGGTGACGAAGCGGTCCAGGAATTCGAACATGGTGACGCCACGCAGGGTGACCATGCAGCCGATGGGCATGTTTTCGCGGATCTTGAAGCCGGCAATGGCCTTCTTCGACATGGTGACCACGGGCTTTTGGCCGGCGATCTTGGTCAGGTCGCCAACGGCGTGTTCCATGACCTTCTTGTCGGAGACGGCTTCCGAGACACCCATGTTCAGGGTGATCTTGGTCAGGCGCGGCACTTCCATGATCGACTTGTAGCCGAACTGCTTCATCAGTTCGGGGACGATCTTTTCGCGGTAGATCTGCTGCAGGCGAGCTTGTTGTTGAGCCATTTGTGACCTCAAGCCTTGATTTCTTCGCCGCTGGACTTGAAGACGCGCACTTTCTTGCCGTCAGCCAGGAGCTTGATACCGACGCGGTCAGCCTTGCCAGAGGCAGGGTTGAAGATCGCCACGTTGGACTGGTGGATGGGCATGGTCTTGTCGACGATGCCACCGGTGGTGCCCTTCAGGGGGTTCGGCTTGACGTGCTTTTTGGACACGTTCACGCCATCGACCAACAGGTGGTCGGCGTCGACGCGAGCGGACACGGTGCCGCGCTTGCCTTTGTCACGGCCGGTCAGGACGATGACCTGGTCGCCGGTTTTGAGCTTGTTCATGGAGCTGTCCTTTACTGAACTGTCGATGACCGCAAGGATCAAAGGACCTCGGGGGCCAGCGACACGATCTTCATGAAGCGCTCGGAACGCAGTTCGCGCGTCACGGGGCCGAAGATGCGGGTGCCGATGGGCTCGAGCTTGGCATTCAGCAGCACGGCGGCGTTGCCATCGAACTTGATCAGCGAGCCATCTTGGCGACGCACGCCCTTGGCGGTGCGAACGACCACAGCGCTGTAAACCTCGCCCTTCTTGACGCGGCCACGCGGTGCAGCTTCTTTGATGCTGACCTTGATGATGTCGCCGATGCCGGCGTAACGACGCTTAGAGCCACCGAGCACCTTGATGCACATGACGCTCTTGGCACCCGTGTTGTCTGCGACGTCAAGTCGCGATTGCATTTGGATCATGGTGTATCCCAACTTGACCGTTCGGCTGCACAAACCACTGCGCAACAACGAACCATCAGTCTTGGGCCCGTAGAACGGGCGGATCTGAAAGAAGCCCTGACTTCGAAGAATCCCGCCAAAGGGTGGCGAGCCGAAATCAGAAGCGCTCTAACAGCGAAGCCTTGCATTATGCACGAGTTTTGGCAGGTGCGTCAAGCGCCCTTTTGAGCAAAGGAGAGCGCCGGAGCAAATCCACGCATCGCAGGGTCAAAAAGACGACGGCCGCACGAGCGGCCGTTCAACAAACCATATGGGCATGTGACGCCCGTTCGGCGCACTCAGGCCGTGCCGCCCACCGTCAGGCCCTCGATGCGCAGGGTGGGCTGGCCCACGCCAACCGGCACGCTCTGGCCATCCTTGCCGCAGGTGCCCACGCCGCTGTCGAGCTTGAGGTCGTTGCCGACCATGCTGACGCGGGTCATGGCGTCGGGGCCGTTGCCGATCAGGGTCGCACCCTTGATCGGGTAGAGGATCTTGCCGTTTTCGACCCAGTAGGCTTCCGAAGCCGAGAAGACGAACTTGCCCGAGGTGATGTCGACCTGGCCACCACCGAAGTTGGCGGCATACACGCCGCGCTTGATGGACTCGACGATTTCGTCGGGGTGCTTGTCGCCGGCCAGCATGTAGGTGTTGGTCATGCGCGGCATGGGCAGGTGGGCGTAGCTTTCGCGGCGTCCGTTGCCGGTGGGCGCGGTCTTCATCAGGCGGGCGTTGGTGGCGTCCTGCATGTAGCCACGCAGGATGCCGTCTTCGATCAGCACGTTGCGCTGGCTGACGTGGCCTTCGTCGTCGATGTTGAGCGAGCCGCGGCGGTCGGGCAGCGTGCCGTCGTCGAGCACGGTGACGCCCTTGGCGGCCACGCGCTGGCCGATGCGGCCGGAAAACACGCTCGAGCCCTTGCGGTTGAAGTCGCCTTCGAGGCCGTGGCCCACCGCTTCGTGCAGCAGGATGCCGGGCCAGCCGGAGCCGAGCACCACGGTCATCTCGCCGGCGGGCGCGGGGCGCGATTCCAGGTTGACCAGCGCGGCGTGCACAGCCTGGTCGACGTAGCCCTGGGTCACTTCCTGCGTGAAGTAGGCCAGGTCGTGGCGACCACCGCCGCCTGAGGAGCCGACTTCGCGGCGGCCGTTGTGTTCGGCGATGACGGTGACCGACAGGCGGATGAGCGGGCGCACGTCGGCAGCCAGCACGCCGTTGGCGCGGGCCACGAGCACCACGTCGTACTCACAGCCCAGGCCGGCCATGACCTGCACGACGCGCGGGTCCTTGGCGCGGGCTCGGCGCTCGACGTCTTCGAGCAAGGCCACCTTGGCGGCGCTGTCCATCGAAGCAATGGGGTCGAAGCCACCGTAGAGGCTGCGGCTGGGCG
>NZ_DCXA01000252.1:0-3367 GCF_002328915.1 Aquabacterium sp. UBA2148 | reverse complement strand
ATAGAGGCTGCGGCTGGGCGCGACCTGGTGGCCACCGACCTTGACGCGACGGCTCTGGCCAGCGGCGGCAATGGTGCGCACGGTGCGGGCGGCGTCGAGCAGCGCGGCTTCGGAGATGTCGTCGGAGTAGGCGAAGGCGGTTTTCTCGCCGGAGATGGCGCGCACGCCCACGCCCTGGTCGATGCCGAAGCTGCCGGACTTGACGATGCCCTCTTCGAGGCTCCAGCCTTCGCTGCGCGTGTACTGGAAGTACAGGTCGGCGTCGTCGACGCGGTGCTGCGTGATGACGCGCAAGGCGTTCAGCAGGGTCGATTCGTCCAGACCATACGGCGTGAGCAACAGGTCACGGGCGGTTTGCAGGCGGGCAAGGGTGGCTTCGACGGCGATCATGGACGCATTCTGGCACGCCAGTGGGCTCACAGGTTGAGCAGGGCCTTGACGCGCAGGTGCTCGTCGGGCTTGAAGTTGGCGTTGACGTAGGCCTGCATGTCCTGCTTGCGCTGCACCTCGGAGAGGTTCTGGGATGCCTTCAGGCGCGCCCACTCGGTGCGGGCGGCGGTCAGGCGGCGCTCCCAGTCGGCCCATTCTTCGTCGGCCTTGGCCAGGCGGTTGGCGGCGTCCTGGCCATAGCGAGCGACGCGCTCGGCGTGCACGGCGGCGGGGTCCTTGCCGGGGGCCATCTGGGGCACGGGCTCGCCCGGGTCGGGTGGCGGAGGCTGGCCAGATTCGACCTGAGCGACGTATTGCTTGAACTTGGCTTCTTCGTCGTCGAAGAAAGCGCGGGCCCAGTCTTCGCCGAGGACCTGGCGGCGCACCATGCGTTGCTCTTCGAAGGCAGGCATCCAGGTGTTGCGATCGGACTGCACGAAGACGTTGCGCCACTCGTGGGTGCGCAGGCGCCAGTACTTGTCCCAGATGGCCATGATGGCGTCGCCCTGCTCTTCGCCGTTGGCGCGGCGGGCTTCGTCGTTGACCAGGGTGCGGATGTCGTCGACGGTGACCTCGCCCATGCCGAGCAGGTAGTACTCGAAGCGGCGGCGCAGGCCGTTGCAGGGGCTGAGCTTGCCGCTGGCGGTGCACCAGTCGCCGTTGGGCTCGGTGCCCTGGAAGGAGCCCTGCTGGAAGAGCTTGGTGCGAACCTGCTCGGCCGTGAGAGCGGACTGGCCTTGAGGCAATCTGGCGTCGCCCTGCCCCACACCAGGACGGATCATGGCCCAGCCCCCGGCAGCGGATTCGGTCGACGCGCGGTCGGCCTCGCCAGATCGGTTCAAGCCCATCCAGGCGGCGGCAGCGCCCCCCACCACCAAGGCGGCCACACCGGCCATCTTCCAAGCTTGCATCTGCATCAAACACCTCTTGGCTCACCCGCAACGGGAGCGGGTGACAGCGGCCTGACGTTCAGGCCTGCATCTTCTGGAAATCGGCACGGGGCCGGTACAACAAAGGCGGCCGAGGCCCTCGTGAGGCCTGGGCCGCCCTGGCTCGCCGGTTGGCGAGCGTGGCTCACATCACAGGAAGGCCCACTTCAGGCGGTTGGCGTGCTGGACGTAGAAGGCCACCGGATCCGGTGAGTCCTTGCCAATGGTACCCAGGACCTGGTTGATTTCATCCAGGTGGTTCCAGGTGTAGTTGTCCTTGATGACCTTGCCCCAGTGGCTGGAGCAACGGCCCACCAGGCCGTCGTTGGGCTCGCCCTTGAAGTAGTCACCCGTGTAAGCCAGGATGGCGTCCGACACGTCCCAGGCATTGGTCTTCACCGAGGTACCCGAGAACGAGTAGAAGCGGATGCTGTTGCCAGCGATGGTGGCCTTGTCCGGACCGACGCCGCAGGTGGTGGTCGGGGCGCCAGCTGGGAACTTGGCGTTGAACTTGGCGGCACCGGCCGAGCTCAGGGCGTTGAGGGCGGTCAGCAGGTCGGTTTCGCTGGTGGTCTTGTTGCCGGTCAGCCAGGAGATCAGCTTCAGGCCTGCCGTGGCAGCCTGGTCGAAGCCGCCACCGGGGGTGGTGTTGGCCAGGATGTCGTCGGCGACTTTGGAGCCGAAATGCGTGCCTGCCATGGTGCTGACCGATGCAACCATGCCGGGCAAGGTGCCGGCGGCGTAGCGCACGGTCGGGCCGCCGTGGCTGTGGCCGATCAGGTTGAACTTCTTGACGCCGTCCTTGGCGGCCCATTGCTTCATCTGCTGGATGAGCTCTTCGCCACGGAATTCGGTGGTCTGCGAGGGGTTGACCGAGGCCACGTAGACGGTGGCGCCTTCGTCGCGCAGGGTGCCGGGGATGTTGTAGAAGTAATTGACGGCGCCGAGGATGTTGTCGAAGCCGATGAAGCCGTGGACCAGCACGATGGGGTACTTGGTCTTGGCTTGGGTGCCAGCGTGGGCAGCCGGGGCGGTCAGGGCGACGCCAGCCATGACGGCGGCTGCGCAGACGGCCTTGAGAGAAGTTTGGATTTTCATGTTGTCTCCAGGGGTGAGAAAAAAGGCGAGCAAGCCCGGACCGTGCCGGCCCGGAAAAGGGCTTGGCATCGCCAAGAGGAGGAGGGAGAAAGCGCCCCGGAGGAAGGCCCGGGACGCAGAGGTGAGGTCAGCCCGCGATCAGGTTCGGGGCTGGGGCCTCGTCACAGGCCAGCCAGCTTCAGGCGACTGGCTTGTTGCTGGTAGAACGCCACGGGGCTCGGGGCGTTCTTGCCGATGGTGCCCAGCACCTGGTTGACCTCGTCGAGGTGGTTCCAGGCGTAGTTGTCCTTGAGGACCTTGCCCCAGCGGCTGGAGCAGCGGCTGACGAGGCCATCGTTTTCTTCGGTGCCGAAGTAGGACGCGGTGCCTGCCAGGATCAGGTCGGAGATGTCCCAGCCATTGGTCTTGACGGCGGTGCCCGAGGCCGAGTACCAGCGGATGCTGTTGCCGGCGACGCTGGCCACTTCCGGGCCTTCACCGCAAGGGGTGGTGGGCGCGCCAGCCGGGAACTTGGCGTTGAACGCAGCCGAGCCTTCTGTCGACAGCGAGGAGAGAGCAGCCTGCAGGTTGGTGCTGTCGGTGGTCTTGTTGCCGGTCAGCCAGGAAATCAGCTTCAGGCCGCTGGTGGCCAGGCTGTCCAGGGTGCTGCCTTCGGAGAAGGTCGGGGCCAGGTCGTCGGCCACCTTGGAGCCGAAGTGGGTGCCCGCCATCGTGGTGATGGAAGCGACCATGCCAGGCACGGTGCCAGCGGCGTAGCGCACGGTCGGGCCGCCGTGGCTGTGGCCGATCAGGTTGAACTTCTTGACGCCGTCCTTGGCGGCCCATTGCTTCATCTGCTGGATGAGCTCTTCGCCACGGAATTCGGTGGTCTGCGAGGGGTTGACCGAGGCCACGTAGACGGTGGCGCCTTC
>NZ_DCXA01000251.1:8902-10320 GCF_002328915.1 Aquabacterium sp. UBA2148 | reverse complement strand
CAGGTAGTTCTTGCCGTCGGCGGCAGTTACCGAGGATTCCTCGGTAACTGAAACCGCCTCCAGTTCCCCGTCAGCAAAGACATTCTTGAGGTGCAGCCCCACGTTGTCTGTGCTCACGTCAAACAGCTGGGCCATTTCGCGCTGAGTCAGCCAGACCGTTTGGTCTTTCGCCCGCAGCTTGATCTGGCTGCGGCCGTCTTCGGTGGTGTAGAGGATGAGGTCGGTCATGGTGCAGGTGTGGAGGCCGCAACAACAGGCGTCGAAACAACTCGTCATTGTCCTCGCCCATTTCGGTCGGTTCGCGAATGGCGCACTGGCCGTGGCTGAGGAGGTTCAGCGCCTGGAGGCAGAAGGCAATCCGTGTGTCCAAAGAACGAGGTGATCTTCTCCATGACGCTGCGCAGAGGATTGAAATGAAAGCCCGCTTTCATCCTTGCTTGACAAATTAAAGAATGTTTTAATTTGACGAAGACACATTCAAGCAGGCTTTCACACCATGCGCAGCACAGGCACCCACGCCATCTCCACGCCCCTGGGCGAGCCCGTCCGGGCCTTCGTGCCGCACACGCTCCCGCCACATGACCCAGCCCTGTCGCCCGACGCCTTCAGCGCGCTCAACCACACGGCTGAGCTGGCCTTGGCTCGCCTGTCCGGCGTCTCTGGGCTGACACCTTCGGTGGACTGGCTGCTCTACAGCGCCATCCGCAAGGAAGCCTTGCTGACCTCTCAGATCGAAGGCACCCAGGCCACGCTGGTGGACCTGTTCGATGACGAGGCCGGGTTGGCCATCGGCAACGCCGATGACGTCGAAGAGGTCACCAACTACCTGCGCGCCTTCCGCCAGGTACAGGGCCATTTGCGCGCCCCCAATGGCTTGCCCATCAGCGTGCGCCTGCTGTGCGACGCGCACCGCTTGTTGCTCGATGGCGTGCGCGGTTCGGGCAAGCAGCCCGGCGAGTTGCGCCGTTCGCAGAACTGGATCGGCGGCACGCGCCCGGGCAATGCGGCCTTCGTGCCGCCGCCACCCGAGCATGTGGCCAGCCTGCTGGCCGACATGGAGCGATTCATTCACACAGAAGACGCCACCCTGCCGCCTCTGGTCAAGGTGGCCTTGGTGCATGCCCAGTTCGAAACCATCCACCCCTTCCTGGATGGCAATGGCCGCATCGGGCGCCTGCTGATCGCCGCCTTGCTGGAGCATTGGGGCTTGCTGCCCGAACCGCTGATGTACCTCAGCGGCTACCTCAAGCAGCACCAGGCTGAGTACCACCGCCGCTTGTCGGCCATCCGCACCGATGGCGATTGGGAAGGTTGGATCGCTTTCTTCCTGGAGGGTGTGGCCCTGGCTGCGTCCGAGGCCGAGCGCGGTGTGGTGGCCCTGGCGAGTTTGATCACGGCCGATCGGCGTCGGCTGCTGG
>NZ_DCXA01000251.1:7416-8852 GCF_002328915.1 Aquabacterium sp. UBA2148 | reverse complement strand
CGCCGATCGGCGTCGGCTGCTGGCCACGCCCAAGGCCAGCCCGACCAGCCACCGCTTGTTCGAGATGCTGCCCACGATGCCGCGCTTCACCATCGAACGCGCGCGGCAGGCACTGGGCACCACCGTGCCGACAGCCACCGCGGCGGTGAAGGTGCTGGAGGACCTGGGCATCGTGGCCGAGGTGACGGGCCAGAAGAAGAACCGCAGCTACAGCTATCAGCGATACGTTGCGCTGCTGGCGCTTTGAAGCAACAAGCGCAAGGCCCGACACCCCATCCGTGCAATCCATCACACCACCACTCCCCGCGATCAAGTGACACCACGCCTGAACGCCCCCGACTCAAGTGGACCTTCGCGCCCCTGAGTCAACGCCCCGTCCCTAACATGCGAAGCCTCACTCAAGCAGCACGAAGGAATCCAGCATGCAGCGCAGACTCGATGGCAAGAAGGCCCTGATCACAGGCGGCAACAGCGGCATCGGGCTGGCAACGGCGAAGCTCTTTGTGGCGCAAGGCGCCCAGGTGGCCATCACCGGCCGCAACGCCGTGGCGCTCAAGCAGGCGCAAACCGACCTGGGCGGCCAGGCGCTCACCTTCAAGTGCGACGCCGGCAAGGTCGGCGAGATCCAGGACTGCATGGCCACGCTGCAAGCCCAATGGGGCGGCATCGATGTGCTGGTGGTCAACGCCGCCATCGCAGGCCCGGCGCCCTTTGAGCACGTGTCCGAAGCGCAGTTCGACGAGCTGGCATCGGTCAACTTCAAGGGCGTGTTCTTCACGATTCAAAAGGCCTTGCCTTTGCTGTCGGCCGGCGCCAGCGTGATCGTGATGACCTCGATCTCCAACCAGATGGGCTCGCCCAACTTCAGCGTCTACGCCGCGTGCAAGGCCGCCCTGCGTTCCATGGTGCAGACCTTGGGCCTGGAGCTGATCCCGCGCGGCATCCGCGTCAACGCCATCAGCCCGGGCCCCATCGCCACGCCCATGTGGAACAAGTTCGGCATGCCCGACGAGGTGGCGCAGGCCGTGCAGGCCGACGTGCAGCAGAAGTCACCCATCAAGCGCTTCGGGCAGACCGATGAGGTGGCGCGCACCGCCTTGTTCCTGGCCAGTGACGATGCGTCTTACATCGTCGGCCAGGAGATCGTGGTGGACGGGGGCATGAGCCTGCTGTGAGGGTGGAGGGCCCTCGGCCCTCCCCGCCTCACATGCTGTAGGAAGCCTGCAGGTAGAAGGAGCGCCTGGCCAGGGGCAGGTCGCCAGGGATGTTGTCCCCTGCGCTGGTGGGCTCGCGCGCGTCCGCATCGAAGAGGTTGCGGATGGACGCCGCGAACTCCCAGCCTTTGCTGATCGAGGCGTTGCGCAAGGTCAGGTCCACGGTGGTGTAGTCGGCCACGTCGGGGCGGCTGTCGCCGAGCGCGCGCTTGCGCCCCGCCT
>NZ_DCXA01000251.1:0-7321 GCF_002328915.1 Aquabacterium sp. UBA2148 | reverse complement strand
GCTTGCGCCCCGCCACCCGGTTGACCTGCCCACCCACTTGCCAGCCATTGGCCACGCTCCAGTCCATGCGCCCGAAGAGGTGGTGGCGCGGCGCAAAGCCGGCGTCATGGCCGGTGGCTTCGTCCACCGAGCGCTGCCAGGCGTAGTGCCCTTGCAAACGCAGGGTGCTGGTCGCCCGCCACACGGCCTCCAGCTCCATGCCCTTGCCGTGCTGGGTGCCCGCGTTGTTCCACACGCTCACGCCCGTGCCTTGGTCCGTCGTGCGGATGATGCCCTTCATGCGGTAGTGAAACAGGCTCAGGTTCACGTCGGTGTCGGGGCGGGCCTGCCAGGCGAAGGCCGCTTCCCACGTGCCGATGGTTTCCGGCTTCAGGTCGGGGTTGCCTTGGGCCACGGGGTTGTTGATGCTGTACTGCTCGGTCAGGGCCGGCGCGCGAAAGGCCTTGCCGTACAGCAGCTTGGCAGTCAGGTCGACCGATGCGTCCCAGACCATGGCCAGCCGGGGGTTGGTGGTGTCGCCGTTGTCTGAGTAACGGTCGTGGCGAACGCCGCCTGTCAGCGCCCAGTCCTGGGCGAAGCGCCACTCGTCCTGCACGTAGGCGTAGTCGACCTTGCGGCGTTGTGGGGTGAGGAAGGATTCACCGACGGGCACCTGCACGACCGAGCCGTCGCCCCGAATGAATGGCAGGGGTGTCGGCGTGCCTGAGACCGACGTCACGACGATGTTGAAGTTCTTGAACTCCCGCGTCTTGTACAGGTCCAGGTCGTCGTGCCCCACGCCAAACCGCAGGCTGTGGCCATCCAGGCCGGTGTAGGTGCTCACCGCCGACAGCCGCAGCTGCCGCTCCCAGGTGTGGGGGCCACCAAACATGCCGTTGGGGAAGGTGCCACCGAAAGCCCCGGGTGGGTAGAGCATCAAAGGCTGGGGGATCTGCTGCGTGTAATGCATGTAGCTGGCGCTCAGGCCCAGGTCCCAATCGCGGGCCAGCTCGATCCCGCTCCAGGACACATCGGAGTGGATGCGCTCGCTCTTGCCTCGGCCCACCGGGTCCAGGGCACGCGCCACGCCTGCGCCCGTCTCGCCTTCGCGCAGCACGTAGCCCAAACGCCAACGCACGTTCTGGTGGCTGAGGTCCAGGCCGGCATCCAGCCCCTTGCTGCCCGTGTTGACCGAGCCGGGGGCCAGGCTGGCTGACGAGCCCAACGCGTTGTCGATGAAGCTCTGGGTGTCTGCTGCGACCTGCTCCTTGAACCCGTCTGTGCGCCCAGCCCGGAAGTGAGCCGCCAGGTCCAAGGGGCCCAGCTTGCCGCCGTGCAGCACCCAGGCATCCTGGGTGTTGAAGGAGCCACCGCGTGCGCCCACCTCGGTGCCCTGGATGTCGGCAGCCGTCTTGGTGATGATGTTGATGACGCCAGAAAAAGCATCTGCGCCATACAAGGCCGAGCCCGGGCCACGGATGACCTCGATGCGCTCGACGTTCTCCAGGGGCACACCGTACCCGAACAGGCCCCGGTTGCCGATGAACATGGTCGTCATCGGCACGCCGTTCTGGAGCACCAGTGTCTGTGGGTTGTAGTCGCTGCTGATGCCACGGAACTGATACAGCGGCGTGTAGGCCACGGGGCTGCGGCTGACGTGCACACCCGGCACGGTCTCCATCACGTCGGTGAGGTCCGTGGCGCCCATGGCCTTGATGTCCTGGGCGGTGATGACCGTGGCCACGGCAGGTGCGCGGCGCAAAGGCTGCTGCGCACCCGTGGCAATGCTGACCGTGGCCTTGTCACCGAAGGACAGGGCCAGCTCGTCTTCTTCGACAGAGGGCCTGCCCGCTTGCTCTTGTGCTTGTGCTTGGGCTTGCACGGCGAGGGGCGTCGAGAGGGCCTGCCCAAGCAGCATGCAGGCCACGGCCCGCATCAACTGGTTCAGCGACGGGGCACGCGGCGCGGCACCAACAGGTGCCAAGGTCACGGGAACGATACGAGACATCCACTGTTCCAGTCTTTTTGCGCCGGGCCGATTGTGTGGCCTCTTCGGACGTTTGCAAAGCGCATGACTCCCTGTCGCAGCGTGCCAGCGACACCTTTGGCCGCTGCCGTGGGCGAACGATAACAACCTGCATCCCATCTCATTGCTCGGGGAAAACCAGATGGATGCGTTGCTTCGAAGCACCCAGGTCCAGCCCGAGGTGCTCCGCCGTGCGTGTGTTGGCCGCCGTGAGCAGCTGCTTGAGCGCCTGGATGCCGCGAGGGGCCTGCGCTCCCGGCTGCAGCGATGCCAACGCGGCACCGACCAGGAAGCGCCCGAGCTCGATGTTGTCGGGGTACAGCGAAAACAGCACGCCACGGCGCACATGCATCGCGTTGCTGGAGAAGACCACCAGGTTCTGCCGCCATGATTCGCGCAGCACCAGGGGCAGCACGGTGGAGTCCTCGACCGTGGTGGAGTCCTGAGGCAGCCACAGGGCGTCGCGCTTGGGATGGAGCGTGCCGAGCAGCTCCTGGTAACGCCGCACCGCGCTCTTGAGGTCGTCTGCCTCCAGGGCCAGCAGCTCCAGCGAGTGCGCCTTGGCCGCTTCACGCGCCAGGTGGATCAACCAATCGTTCTGCCTGGGGTCATGGACCACCACCACGCGCTTGACGAAGGGCGCAAAGGCCTTGAGCTTGGCAAACAGCAAGGCGGGCTCGGGGGCCAGGCTTTGCACCAACATGCCCTGCGCTTCGGACTCGGGCACGGACAGCACGCCGCCTGCCACCACGCTGAACTGTTTGTCCAGGCTGGCGGCGGCTTTCAGGCCACTGCGGCCCAAGGCGATCACCGCCTTGACCTCGCGCTTGCGCAGCTCGCCTGACAAGGCTGGCGGGTTGCCGCCCATCGGGATGGCGATGCCCGTGACCTTGCCTTGTGCACGGTCCTCGACGCCTTCGATGATGGCGCCGAACACGCTCCGGTAGGGCTCGCCGATGTCAGGGTAGACGACCGCCAGGCTGGCGCGACCGACCTCTTCTTCGGCGGCCAGCAACGGGCCTGCGAGCACCAGGCTGCAAACCCATGCCAACAACACAGAGCCGAACCACGCTGCGGCTTGCCATGGACGCCTTGCTGAGAACAAGAAACTCCCCAATTGCTTGTTCGGCCACTGACAGCCGGGCAACCGCATTCTCCACCGAGGCCCGTTTTCAAACTGTCGCGTCTGCGCACCTGTGAGCACGCATGGGTGCATCGCGCGAAAGATCACCGCAAGTCCACCACCCCTCATTCGCGGTTGAGCCCGTGACAAGGGGGATGACGGGCCCCTGTGCGAGAGGCATCCTCGCGCCTGCTCTAAATGTTTCAATGTGTAATCTCAGGGGGCATGAGATTCAAGGAACCATGTCATGCAGTCCGCAGTCAAAGCCCCACTCGCAGCACCACCTGCGTCCACCTCCCACACCGTGGGTTCCGCGTCCCTGATCGTCGCCTACCTTGAAGCGATTGGCGTGGACCACGTCTTCGGCGTGCCAGGCGGTGCGATCGAGCCGCTCTACAACGCCATGGCCCAGAGCATGCGCCAAGGCGGCCTGCGGCCCGTCGTGGCGCGCCATGAGGCCGGCGCCGCCTTCATGGCCGACGGCTATGCCCGCGAGACCGGCAAGATCGGCGTGTGCGTCGCCACCTCGGGCCCAGGCGCCACCAACCTCATCACCGGTGTCGCCTGCGCCAATGACAACGGCGTGCCCATGCTGGTCATCACGGGTCAGCCTTCCTTGCCCGTGTTCGGCAAGGGCGCGCTGCAGGAGTCGTCCTGCACGGGCATCAACACGGTGGGCATGTTCAGCCACTGCACGCGCTACAACACGCTGGTCTCCCATGTGGACCAGCTGGAGACCAAGCTGGTGCAGGCCTTGATGCGTGCCACGCAAACACCGCGCGGCCCCGTCCACCTGAGCATCCCGCTGGACATCCTGCGTGCGCCGGTGGAACAACGCCTGTCTCCGCTGCACCTGCAAAAGCTGATGCGCACCCCCTCCATGCTCGACGAGGAGGCCGTGCGCGAACTCTTCCTCATGCTGCCGGGCACCCGCAGGATGGTGCTCATCATCGGGGGCGATTGCGGTGAGGCCATCGACGCCATCATCCACTTCGCCGAGATGACCAACTCGCCCTTCGTGACCACGCCGGATGCCAAGGGCCTCATCAACCCCCACCACGGCCTGTATCGGGGCGTGTTCGGCTTTGCCGGCCACCGCTCGGCGTGGGAGGCCCTCAACGACGACACCGAGCTGGTGTTGGCCATCGGCACCAGCCTGCGCGAGTGGACCAGCGCCGCCTGGAGCAACAGCGTGCTCAACCGCAAGCTGGTGCACATCGACGCCACCGACGAGCACTTGCGCCACTCGCCCATGGCCCGCCACCACGTGCGCGGGCGCATCCGCACGGTTTTCGAGCGCCTGCTGGACGTGATGCACATCGAGCAAGAGGCCCTGGGCATGCCATGGCGCGCATCGCACAACCAGACTGGCTCTCGGGCGATCGTGACCCTGCGCGAGCCCGAGAAGGTGCAAAGCCAGGCCACCCCGATCAAGCCGCAGCGCCTGATGGTGGAGCTGTCCAAGCGCTTGCCCCCGACCACGCGCTTCCTGGCCGATGCCGGCAACGCGACGGCCTGGGCCATCCACTACCTCGAGTCGCGCAACAACCGCCGACTGGGCCTGGTGCCGACCGCTGGTGCAGGAGCCGGGGCAGGCGCTGGGTCGGATCAGGGCAAGTCGGCGGGCAGCGCCTGGCGCGGCGAGCGCCGCCAGGACCGCGCCGGCTGGTTGCGCGTGCTGATGGACTTCGCGCCGATGGGCTGGGCCATCGGGGCCGCCGTGGGCATCGCACAGGCCAAGCCGAATTGCCCGGTGGTCTGCATCACGGGTGATGGCAGCTACCTGATGAACGGCCAGGAGATCACCGTGGCCGCGCAAGAGGGCCTGACCGTGATCTTCGTGATCCTCAACGACGCCGCTTTGGGCATGGTCAAGCACGGACAGCGGCTGGCCGGGGCCGAGCGCGTGGCCTTCGAGCTGCCCGAGGTCGACTACGCCGCGATGGCGCGCTCCATGGGCGTGGCCGGCCACGTGATCCGTGGCCCGGAAGACTTCGATGCGCTGGACATGAACGCCATCCTGCAGCGCCCAGGCCCCACCTTGCTGGACGTCCGCATCGACGGCGAGGAAGTGCCGCCCATGGACCTGCGCATGCAGACCCTCGAAGCGGGCGCCACGACATGAGCGGTGCCACCTCGCCCCTGCACACCCGCATCTGGCGGGAAGAAGCACAGGCCGACAACCCGTTCGCGACGCACACGGCCCACTGCCATGGCTACGACGTCTACGGCCAGATGCTGGGCCGCGCCGGCTGGGTGGAGATGCTCTACCTCTTGTTCAAGGGTCAAGCGCCCTCGCCCGCGCAGGCTCGCCTGCTCGAAGGCCTGGCGCTGGCGCTGGCCAACCCGGGGCCCCGCGACCCGATGGTGCATGCCGCCATGTGTGGTGGCGTGGGCGGCTCCCACGCTGCGGCCAGCCTGATCGCCGCGCTGGCCGTGGGCGCGGGTCAAAGCGGCGGCGCGCGCGATGTGCGCCTGGCCATGGACGCCTGGCTGCAATGGGATGCCACACCCGCTGGCGACACCGCCGCCCAGGTCACCGCCCAGATCGCCTGCCTGATCGCCCATGACATGCCCCCGTGGCTGGCCACATCGGACTCAGGCTGGCCACAGCGCGAACACCCTGCCGGTTTCGACCCGCACGGGGTGAGCACGCCGGGCATCGTGCTCCAGGCGTTGCAGACCTTGGCCGCCATCGGCGGCGGCCCTCGTTTGAGCTGGCTGCGTGAGCACCTCGGCGCCCTGGAGGCGGCTGCAGCCATGCCTCTGGCCATGAGCGGCCTGGCGGCGGCGGCCTTTGCCGACCTGGGCTTCACGCCCATGGAAGGCGAGATGCTGCACCTGTTGCTTCGGCTGCCCGGCACCGCTGCGCACGCGCTGGAGCAGCAAACGGTCTACGGCTTCAAGCGCTTTCCTTACCCACCCGTCGACCTGCAGGACGACCCCTTGGTGAACAGCACTCAGGAGGGCGTCGCATGACACGGGGCCCCCATGTGCTCGAAGCCCACGCCGATGTCTTGCAGACCAAGGTGGGCGCGGCCTTTCCTGGCAGCCGCGCGGTGTTCCGAGGCCACGACCTGCACAGGAGCCACATCAAGGACCTCGACTGGTTGTCGCTGTGCGCCTTCGGCATCTTCGGTCGCCACGTGCCGCCCGAGCAGTTGCGCTTGTTCAACTCTGTCTGGGTTTGGACCAGCTACCCTGACTCACGCCTGTGGAACAACCGCGTTGCGGCCCTGGCTGGCACCACGCGCAGCACACCCACGCTGTCGCTGTGCGCCGCGCAGGCCTTGTCGGAGGCGGCCATCTATGGGCGGGGCATCGAGTTCCGGGCCGTCGGGTTTTACCTCAAGACCCGCGAGATCCTGGAAGGCGGCGTCACCCTGGCCGATCACCTCGAAGCCTTCCTGAAAGGCGGTGGGCGCATGGCCGGTTTTGGTCGGCCCATCGCCACCGCAGACGAACGCGTCGCGCTGAGCCATGCCCTCGCGTGCGAGCTGGGCCTGGCCGATGGCTACCACGTGCGCCTGGCACTGGAGATCGACGCGTACTTCGCCGCCACGCGACCGCACCTGCGCATCAACGTCGCGGGCCTGTACAGCGCCTTCGCCGCCGACTTCGGCTGGACACCGCGCGAGTTCGGCCTGTTCATGTTCGTGACCTTCCAGGCCGGGATGCACCCGTGTTACCTGGAGGCGGCGGACAAACCGCCCGGGGCGATGTTCCCGGTGCGGTGCGCGGACGTGCGTTACGAGGGCGTGGCGGCTCGGACGTGGCCTGGCGGGTAGCGCCAACAAAGCGGGCAAGCAACGCCTCGACCTTGCTTGAACCCCTCAATGCAGGGGCGTGCTCAGCGGCCTGAGCGGGCCCGCTGGACCCCGCTGCACAGCGCCTGGATGGACGCCGTCACGATGTTGGCGTTCACGCCCACCCCGAAGGTCGAGCGGCCCGCCACGCCCACTTCGACGATGGCGCAGGCTTTCGCGCTGCCGTCGTCGTGGGCACCAGCCATCGAGCGCTCTTCGTAGCTGTGCACCTCCACCGCGATGCCGGCCGACGCAAAGGCCTGCACCGCCGCGTGGATGGGGCCGTTGCCATGGCCGCGCAAGGTGCGCTCTTGCCCGTCGATCTCCACCGTCAGCTCGATGGCCTGCCCGCCATCCTGCTCGAACACGCGCACGGCTCGGCAGGCT
>NZ_DCXA01000127.1:4554-5001 GCF_002328915.1 Aquabacterium sp. UBA2148 | reverse complement strand
GGCGACCGCTGAGCGCGGGCGGGCCGATGGAGACCGAGTCGTCTGGCGACAGCAGCACCGTGTGACCCGGTCCATCCAGGCCGTCGGTCAAGGGATGGTGGCGCTCGCTCACCCGTCGCCAATTCAAGCGCCCGACGATCACCCCGATCAGTTGGCCTTCCGGGTCGATGACGGGGGCGGCGACGTCGATGAGCTGTGGCACCTGCCCGTCCGGGTCGACGGGCAAAAATCGCGCGAGTCGGCCAGCGGCTTGGGGGCGTCCGACCCAGGCTTGCTTGCCACCTTCCTGGAACCAGTTCTCTGTCGAGGCATCGGTTTGTTCCAGCCTGGCCCCCGTGGCCGAGATGATCAGCCCGCCTGCGTCGGTCAGGGCCAACCACTCGAATTCGGGCGCGTGCTCACGCAATTGCTCGAGCTGCAGCCGCGTGCTGCCCAGGTCCTGCAAGT
>NZ_DCXA01000127.1:647-4485 GCF_002328915.1 Aquabacterium sp. UBA2148 | reverse complement strand
ATCCTGCAAGCCGCTGGCGACTTCGGGCCTGGCGGCCAGGCGCTGCACCCGCTCGACATGCCGCCGCAGGGCCTCGGCCATGCCATCACCCACGACCTGCGCCTCACGGCGCACGGACCGGTCCACCGCATCGAGCAACTGGGCACGCTGGCCATGAGCCACCCACCAAGCCAGGATCAGGGCAAACACCACCCCGCCGGTGCCTGCCAGCAAGGTGAACCGGGCACGCAGGCTGCGCCTGGGGGACAAGGTGGCCAGCAGGCCGGAGAAGGTGGAAGGCACGTTGGGACCGATGTGAGCGCCCACGCAAAGCGTGTCCGGAGATCTGAAGTATCCTGAGGGACGAGTCCTTCGTCACCCGGGCATGCACCCGGTGATCGATCGGGTCAGTGGCCCAGACAGCGGCCTGCCTCCATTCTGACGGAAGCTGCTCATGAACCTGCCGATGGGAGTGCCCCCTGAAGGTCAGGGTGGCTTTCACGCTGGCCGCCCTGCTGCCGGCCCTGTGTGCGCAGGCGATTGCACAGGAGTTGGTGGTCGCCACGGTCAACAACGGGCACATGCTGACCTTGCAGAAGCTCACGCCCCATTTCGAGCAGGCCCACCCCGGGGTGCGCATCCGCTGGGTGGTGCTGGAAGAAGATCAATTGCGCCAGCAGGTGACGCGGGACGTGGCCACGAAGGCCGGCCGATTCGACATCCTGACCGTGGGGGGTTACGAGGCCCAGGTCTGGAGCGGCCGAGGCTGGCTGCGCGCACTCCAACCCAGCGCTCGCTACCAGGTCGACGACCTGCTCTCGCCCATCCGCGACGCCCTCACGCACCAGGGCCAGCTCTACGCCCTGCCTTTCTACGGCGAAAGCACCATGACCCTGGTGCGCCGCGACCTGCTCAAGCAAGCCGGCATCCAACTGCCTGCGCAACCCACCTGGGAGCAGGTGGCCCATGCCGCGCGCAAGCTGCACGAGCCCGGCAAAGGCCAATTCGGCATCTGCCTGCGCGGCAAACCAGGCTGGGGCCAGAGCATCTCGCTGCTCACCACCATGGTCAACACCCACGGTGGGCAGTGGTTCGACATGGCCTGGCGACCGCAGTTGCAAAGCCCTGCCTGGCGGCAAGCGCTGACACTGTATGCATCGCTGCTGCGCGAGGCAGGCCCGCCCGGTGCCATCGCCAACGGCTACAACGAAAACCTGGCGCTGTTCTCGGCGGGGCGATGCGCGATCTGGGTCGACGCCACGGTGGCCGGCGCCTTCGTCAACCGCCCTGCGGAGTCCCAGGTGGTCGATCGCGTTGACTTCCTGCAGGCGCCTGTGGCCAGCACGCCCAGGGGTGCCCACTGGTTGTGGACCTGGTCGCTGGCCATCCCGGCAGGCTCGAGTCAGCCGGCGGCGGCGCAGTCGTTCATCGAGTGGGCAACCTCCCGCGAGTACACCGAACTGGTGGCGCGCGAGGTGGGCTGGCACGCTGTGCCAGGCGGCACCCGCCGCTCCACGTACGCAGCGGCGCCCTTCCGGCGCGCCAACCCGCACGCCGAGGTCGAACTGCAGGCCATTTTGTCGGCCGACCAGGCGCGCCCCACCCTGCCCGCGTCGCCCTACGTCGGCATCCAGTGGGTGGGCATCCCGGAGTTCCAGGCCATTGGCTCGGCCGTGGCTCAGGAGGTTGCGCGGGTGCTGGCCCCCAGTCCGCCGAGCATCGACGAGGTGCTCGCGCGCTCGCAGAAGCTGACCGAGCGCAAGGTGCGAGAGGCCGGCTACCTCAAGCGCTGAGCACGGTCGCACCCAGGTGCGGTGTCGATCCGGGACGAGGCTCGGCCCAGCCACGCTGCATGGCTCAAGCGACGGGCGATTCGGTCGAAAAGCTGGAAGGCCCGTCGATGAACCTCGGGTCGAATCCCTTGCCCACCGCTCGGAGCGACCACGGCCCAGGACGCCATGCAGCCATCGATTCCCACGTCAGCCCACCGCAAAAGCGGCCTGGGCGCCAAGCACATGCGCCGGGTGGCCTTGTTGCTGACCGTGTGCGGGTGGCTCACGGCCGTCATGACGCTGGGCTGGGCGCTGGCTCTGCTGCACCTGGTTGGCTGGCAAGCCGCGCTGATCCCCGCCCCGGGCGTGCTGGCCGGAGGGCTCGCCGTCTGGTTTGCCAGCCGAGGGCGCCCTTACCTGGGCGGCGCCATCCAGTGCGGTGCGCTGTACGTCGTCGTCTGCCTGACCTGCGTGTTCCTGGACCAGACCACCGCCCAGATGCCACGCACGGCCCACCTGTTCCTGGTGCCACTGGCCACCGGCATGTACATGGGACTGCGCGGTGCACCCAAGGTCTGGCGCCATGGCATCGTCGCGTTCATCTTCCTGACTTTTGTGGTGCTGGGCTGCACCTCCCTGGTCGGCCAACCCGCCCACAACCTGTCAGATGAGCTGCGCACCATCGGCGGCAAGGTCAACACCCTGGCGGCCGCCCTGGCCATGTACCTGGCGATGCACATCATGCAAGCCGATGTGGAGGCTCGCAACGCCTACGAGGCCGACTTGCGCGAGGCCATCCGCCTGGGGCAGCTGGCGCTGCACTACCAACCGCAGGTCGACCAGGACGGCCAGATGCTGGGCACCGAAGCCCTGCTGCGTTGGCCTCACCCGCGGCGCGGCATGATTTCGCCGGCGGAGTTCATCCCGTTGGCAGAAAAGACGGGGCTGATCCTGCCCATGGGCGACTGGGTGCTGGACACGGCCTGCCGCCACCTCGCCGAGCTGGCCAGCGAGCCCACCACCGCGCACCTGACGATCTCGGTCAACATCAGCGTGCACCAGGTCCGCGAGCCGGACTTCGTGGTCAAGGCCGTGGCGGCCATCGAGCGGCACAAAGTGGACCCGCAGCGCCTGAAGATGGAGCTGACCGAGAGCGTGTTCGCCCGCGACATGGACGACCTCATCGGCAAGATGAAGGCGCTCAAGCAGTACGGTGTGTCTTTCTCGCTGGACGACTTCGGCACGGGTTACTCGTCGCTGTCCTACCTCAAGCGCCTGCCGCTGGACCAGCTCAAGATCGACCAGGCCTTTGTGCGCGACCTGCTCACGCAACCGCGTGACCTGGCGATCGCCAAGACGATCGTGGACCTGGGCACCACGCTGAACATGGCGGTGATGGCCGAAGGGGTGGAGACCCGCGAGCAATTGCAGATCCTGCAAACCATGGGCTGCCGGCAGTTCCAGGGCTACCTGTTTGGCAAACCGATGCCCATAGAGGCCCTGCGCGAGCACGTCCTGCGCACCCACTCGCTCACGCCGCTGCTCACCCCGGCACCGCCCGCCGGCGAGGTGAACGCTTTGAACGAGCCGTGCTCAGGGGCACCGGTGCGCGCCTGAAACCTTCAGCCCGGCAGGCACAGGCTGGCCGCGAGTTCTGCCGCGCTGGCCTGTGGCGCCCAAGCCAGGCGCGCCAGCATGGGTGCCTGCAGGCGCCGCCGCAGCGTGTCCACGTTCTCGTCCTGAGCCGCCATGTCAGGGTCGACGTGGTTGGCCACCCAGCCGGCCAGCTTGAGCCCGCGCGATGCGATGGCCTCTTGCGTGAGCAGTGCGTGATTGAGGCAGCCCAGGCGCATGCCCACCACGAGGACGATCGGCAGTCGCAGGCGCACGGCCAGGTCGGCACTGGTGGCCCACGACCCTTCGGCGGTGATCGGATCGGGCTCGCTCAGGGGCACGATGAACCCCCCTGCGCCTTCGACCACCACCGCATCGGCGTGCTGGCGCAGGGCGTGAAAACTCGCCTCGATGTGATCGAGGTCGATGACTTCACCGGCGCGGCGCGCAGCCAGGTGCGGCGAGAGCGCATC
>NZ_DCXA01000127.1:0-583 GCF_002328915.1 Aquabacterium sp. UBA2148 | reverse complement strand
GCGCCAGGTGCGGCGAGAGCGCATCGGGCAGCGCGTAGGGTGTGTCGAACACCGGGGGCACAACCAGGGTGCCGGCTGCACGCAAGGCGGCCACGTCCTCGTTGAGCCACTGCCCATGGGCCGCGCCTTGGGCGTCTTCACAGGTCACCCACTCGCAGCCCGCCGCCACCGGTTTCATGCCGACGACGCGTGCATGACCCGCCTGGTGAAGGGCCCGCAGCAAGGCCGCGCTGACGCGGGTCTTGCCCACGCCCGTGTCGGTGCCGGTGACGAAGTAAGCGACCATCTCGGCCTCCTGTTGATGAGATCGGGGCGAAGGCTTGTGAACGGGGCCCGAGGCGCTCAGGCCAGCGGGTGGGCGCGCTCGCCAGCTGGGGGCAAGGCGTCGACCTCGGCCAGCACCTGGTCGAGCACGCGCAGCAGACCCTCGGCGAGGTGGCGCTGGTCATCGGGCGTGAGCACGTAGGGCGGCATGGCGTAAAGGGTCGATCCGATGGGTCGCAGCAGCAGGCCGGCGTCCAGCGCAGCGCGGTGGTAGCGCGCGGCGAACGTGGGCTCGTTGGTGTCGATGTCCCAAGCCCAG
>NZ_DCXA01000248.1:0-6160 GCF_002328915.1 Aquabacterium sp. UBA2148 | reverse complement strand
GGCGCAGATCAGCCGGGCGTAGATGGGGTGCAGCGCGGGCGCCAGCCAGTCGGCCGCCTGCGCGGGGAGGGTTCGGGAGCTCAAAGGGGTTGTCACCAAATGACGATAAGTTGCCAGCGCCGACGGTACCCCATTTCGCCCTGCCCTCGCAAGATCGCATCACCCCATTTCACGGTTTCACACCGAGACACACCGAGGAGACAACAACATGAGCGCCGTGCTACCCGACCCGTTGGCCACGTCCTACCGGGACCCGAAGAAACCGCTGTGGCTGCTGCCAGCCCTGATCCCCGCCATCGTCGCCACGGGCCCCGTGGCCCACCTCATGGGCCTGGACCACGCGGCCTGGTACGTCCTGCCCTTTCTGGTGCTGTTCGTGCTGGTGCCCATCCTCGACTGGCTGATCGGCGACGACACCAGCAACCCGCCTGAAGCCGCCGTGCCCGACCTCGAGCGCCGCGCCTTCTACCGCTGGATGATCTACCTGGCCATCCCCGTGGGCTGGGCCACCACGCTGTTCAACGTGTGGTTCCTGAGCACGCACGCCGTGCCCTGGTATGGCGTCGTCACCACCGTCATCATCAACGGCTTCATGCTGGGCCTGGTGATGAACATGAGCCACGAGCTCGGCCACAAGAAGGAATGGCTGCCCCGCAAGGCCGCGCTGTTCAACCTCTCGCTGGGCGCCTACACGCACTTCTGCATCGAGCACAACCGCGGCCACCACCGCCACGTGGCCACGCCGGAAGACCCTGCCTCGTCCAAGATGGGCGAGACCATCTACCGCTTCATGTTCCGCGAGATGCCCGGCGCTTACTTCCGCGGCTGGGACCTCGAAGTCGAACGCCTGGAGCGCCAGGGCAAGTCGGCCTGGAGCCTGGACAACGAGATCGTGCAGGGCTGGATCGGCACCGCCATCGTCTGGGGCGGCATGACCGCCTGGCTGGGCACGCAGGCCCTGGTGCTGCTGATGGTGCTGGCCTTCCTGGGCGCCTTCATGCTGACCTCGGCCAACTACATCGAGCACTACGGCCTGGTGCGCCAGAAGAAGGCCGATGGCCGCTACGAGCACTGCCAGCCGCACCACTCGTGGAACAGCAACCACGTGCTGTCCAACATCCTGACCTTCCAGCTGCAGCGCCACTCCGACCACCACGCCAACCCAACCCGCAGCTACCAGTCGCTGCGCAGCTTCCACGACATCCCCACCTTCCTGCCGCTGGGCTACACGGGCATGTTCCTGGTCGCTTACGTGCCCTGGCTGTGGTTTGCCGTGATGGACAAGCGCGTGGTCAAGGCCACGGGTGGCGACGCCTCGCGCATCAACTTCCTGCCGGCGCAGCGCAAGCGCCTGGTCAAGGCCTTCGGGATGAAGGATGAGGTGGGGGCTTCGGCCTGACACCTGGTCATGCCCCAGCCCGCCAGCGTCACGCCGCAGGCGGGCTCACCCCAGGCCCCACAGGCGGAAACCGCTTGAAGGCCTCGGTGGATTCCATCTGCGCGGCCAGGGCTGCCAACACCGGGTGCGTGGCTGCCACCGCCAGGCTGGGCTCGACCTCACCGACAAACTGCCAGGCGATGGCGGCCGTGATGCCCGCCTGCCGCGTGGGTTGGCCCTGCACCGGCGCCAGCGCCTCGGGCTGCCGAGCCACCGCTTGCTCCAGGCCCTCGAGAGCGGCCACGAGCTGACCCCGCACGCGCTCCAGCCAAGGGCCATGCTGCTTGTCCGCGGGGCGCAGCTTGCGCTCGTAAATGGACTGCACGCCCTTGTCGCACGCGGCCATGGCCAAGCTCAAGACGCGGAAGTCGTGCTGCAGCGCGTGGGCCTCGGTGGGCCACAGGTGCCGACCCTGGCTGTGCGCCGCCTCGATGAACTGCAGGATGAGCGACGAGTCCATCAACACCTCGCCATCGGGGCAGACCAGCGTGGGCGCCTTGACGACGGGGTTGATGCGCTGGAACTGCGCAAAGGTGCTGACGACGGAGACGGCCTCGTGCTCGAAGGGCACGCCCAGGCAGTGCATGGAGATGGCCACGCGGCGCACATAGGGCGAGTCGAGCATGCCGATGAGGCGCAGGGGTGGCATGGGGGCTCCTGGGTTTGGTTTGGAGGGGTCAGTATGCTGCGGACTGACACAGATGCACAGAAGGCTGGCAGGCCCCGTGATAATCGAAACCAGCCCAACCTCGTGCGATGCGCCTGCCTTTCACCATGGATAAATTCTTGCTGAAGCAGCAGGTGCTGGACCGGCTCGCCGAAGACCTGCTGCAAGCTGAACAGGCAGCGCGGGTGGCCCATGAAACGGCGACTCACGAAGAAAACATCGCCGAAAACAAATACGACACGCTGGGGCTCGAAGCCGCCTACCTGGCCTCCGGCCAAGCTCAGCGCGCCGAAGCCATCCGCCAGGTGATGGCCAATTGGCGTCAGTTCCACCCAGGTCCCTACGAGCCCAGCAAAGGCATACAGCTCGGCGCGTTGGTCTGCCTGGTCGATTCAAACGGCCGGCAGCAACACCTCTTTCTCGGGCCGGTTGGGGGCAGCATGAAGCTGGTCTGCGGCGATCAGGTCGTGCAGGTCATCAGCGTCGAAGCCCCGTTGGGCAGGGCCATGCTGGGTAAGTTCGAGGGAGACGAGGTGTCGGTGCAGGTCGCTCAGATACGGCAGCAGTTTGAGGTGCTGCAGGTTGTTTGAGCCGCACGCCAGCTCACGTCCGGTTGAGCGAGGTGAGCAGGGCTTTGAAACCAGCAGCGAGGCTTGAGAAGTCACCGGCGAACGGTGACTGCAGGCTGCTCGGAACCGTGGACTCGGTCGGTGAGACATCGCGAGCCGGACCCGTTGCATACCACCCGACATCGGACTGCACGCACCCGCGGTGCCCGACCACGCGTGCCACGAGTACATCGACTTCAGCAGCACAGGGCTGGATGCGATGCGCTTTTCCATAACGGCCTTGCAAGAGGCGCAATGGGGTCTGACACCGGAGCCCGATTTCGGGGCATCAGGGCCTCGCCGCACTTGCGCCTGTCTTCGCAGCATGGCGCGACCACCTCCAAGAAGGCCTGCGCAGGTTCAGCGTTTTGTAACACCCTGCTTTAGAGAGCTGTGATGAAATGTCCGAAGAGGGCCTCGATGCTCTCTACCCACATCGATCACAAAGCAGGGAATCATGAAGCAACGACATCGCTACAGCGCGCTCGCGCTGGCAGCCGGCATGGCTGCGACCGCATCAGCCCCCGTCCAGTCCCAGGCCCCTTCACCCAGCGACATCTTGTTCAGTTGGCGCTTTGATGGACGCGCGGCACCGGCCACCCAGTCGGCCGCCCTCCAGGCGGCCGACGGCTTCCATGCCACCGTGCTCTGGTGGCACTACACATCAAAGAACGGTGGGATCTACTCCACCCAGCCCTTCATCAACCTAGGCATGAAGGCGCAGTGCACCATCAACAACCACGTCCTGATCAACAACCAGAGCACGGCTGATGAAGCGCAGGCCTGTCTGAGTGCCGATGGTCTGCCTCTCAACGCGATCGTCGCCGGCAAGTACATCGGCGATGCACTCAAGCGTGAGCAACTCCAGAAGACGCTCATTGCCGATGCCAAGGCAGCCGGCTGCAACTCCGTTCAGTACGACGACGGCGGCACGAACTTCGCCAGCGCGCTGACCGGCGACAGGGATGGCCACAAGGGTTGCCACGGCAGCAGCCAGTTCAACACCTTCCTGAAAGACCGACTGGCTCCGGCATTCAAGCAGCAACTGCCGTCGCTCGACATCTCGACCACCGGCGAAAAGTTCGACTATGCCAAGTACGTGCGCGGCGAATACAGCTTCCAGAATGCCCCTCTGACAGCTGAACTCCAGAGCCTGTTTTTGCGCTTCAGCGAAAAGGTGAGCAACGACCACCTGGGCTCGCTGCGCAATGAAGTGCGCAACGTGATTGGCTCGAGCGGCACGCTGATGGCCAACACCGCCTACTGGCCTTACTACTCCAAGGTGATGGACCGCAACATCGATTGGGTCAACACCGAGTTGCCACTGAGCCAGACCGATCCGTTCGCCCTCACGCAGTTCATCGCGCCATTCAAGTTCACTGGCAAGCGCGTCGTGCTCAACCCTGTGCTGAGGCTGCAGCAAGAGCCGTCCCCGCTTCCGTCCTGCCATGGCTCCCGCCCCATCCCCGTGATGAGCACCGAGCAGCGGCAAACCGACGAATACCGGCGCGTGACCATGAGCGCCTATGCCCTGGGTGCCCAGGCGGTCGCCCCTTGGGACATCTACATGTGTTCGCCAGGCACTTTCCCCGGCGCATGCCGGACAGGCGAGGCCGAGCGCTACTTCGGTGACCCGGCGCGCTTCGCCGATGTCTTCAGCCTCATCAGCGGCAACAAGAGCCTGTTCGACAATTACGTCATCGACGGGCACATGGGCTTCATGGAGACATCGCGCGTCACCAAGAAGACGCCCCACCCCTCCTACCCCAATGTGATCGCGCTTGATTTCGAAGGGATTGGCACGCTCAAGGCCATTCCCGCCGGCTCACAGGTGACGATCAATGACCGGACGTACGTCACCGCCATGGTCACCACCGTGGGGGCGCTCTACCTCGCGAAGTCGGACGCGGACCAGATCGGGGTGTGCTCGGCCGTCCGGCAGATCACCCCCACCAACAGCCGGCAGGCCATTGAGTTCACACGCCGTCTCACGCCCCTTCCTTATGTGGCCGCCAATGTCGACTACACACACACCAGCGGCCCCAAGGCCGGCCAGACGGAAGCGCGCCTGACCTTGTCCAGCGAAAAGCTGTTTGCGGGCCTGACCGCAGGCACTCCTGGCTACGCCGTGTTCAAGCCGGCCAGCAGCGGGCCGGTGGCTGTGACATACACGCAGGATGCCAACGCAAGGCATCTGGTCGTCAGCTCGGCCACGGCGCAGGCGGTGCCGAGGGGCGCCGAACTGACGTACTTGCGTACCGGCTTCGAGGCAGCCGACTTCCTGAACCGCGGCCAATCGCTGTGGACGGTCGGCAGCGCCGAGTTCTATCCGGACGACGCCAGCCGCACCATGGTGAAGCTGGTCAGCCCCACTGGGCAGCCCCTGGCCGGGAACGTGCCTCAAGGCACATCGATCACACTGCCTGGCATCACGGCCAGCACCAACGGCCCCTCCGGGGTCGGCAACGTCTACATTGCCGGCGATGTGCGCGACAAGATCAAAGTGGGCGATCCGGTCATCGCTTCGGCACTGCCAGCCCTGGCGCCCTCGGCCACGACCAACAGCTTCGGAAAATCGCGGTTGGACGTCAAGTGGGCCAGCGGCGCGCCTGCCGCGGCGATGGAAGGCGTGCTCGTCAGCTGGGGCGAGAACAAGATCTCGTCGACGCCCACGAGCAAGTTCGTGGTGCATGTGGTGCGGCCAGTTCCGGTCACAGCCACCACAGCGCCCGTCAACTTGAAGGTCGTGCTGCCCGCCACCACCGCTGTGCGCTCGATCAAGGAATACAATTTGGGGAGCGCGGCCCCCACAAGTCGGCCGATTCCCGCCCTCAGCGGACGTGAGCTTTCCTTGACCGTCTCCGCCACTGCGCAGTGGCACGTCTTGGAGATCGAGCAATAAGCCTGGTAGCAAAAGCGGTGAACGTGCGATAGGCAGGAGTCGGCCGACGGTTCGCCGCCGGCCGCGCTCTTCGACTCGATGTAGGCGTGCGTCAGCTGTATCGCCGAGGGCGGTTTGCGCGACAAATCCCGACTGGACGTAGATGGATGGCACCGCAAACCATCCAGTCGAACCAACCGCTAACAGCCGCTCCCGTCACGCGAGACGTCAAGCTGCGCCACCGCCCACTCGCCTCATACTCGGCGCCACCCCAAACCACCTCTTGTACGCCTGCGAAAAGCTGGACAGGTCACTGAACCCCATGCGCTCTGCGATCTCGGTGAGCGACAAGGTCTGATCCCCCAACAGCTGGTTAGCCTGGCCACCGCGCACCTCGGCCAGCAGCGCCCGGTAGGTGAGCCCTTCGTCCTGAAGCCTGCGCTTGAGCGTCCTGTCGCTGAGCCCCAGCGCGCGCGCCGCCTGGTGCAGGTCCGGCGCCATGCTCAAAGGCGCCGCCGCCAGGTATTGCCGCAGGAACTCGCCGGTGCCCAACCGGGCCCGGCGCC
>NZ_DCXA01000154.1:3936-6457 GCF_002328915.1 Aquabacterium sp. UBA2148 | reverse complement strand
CGCCATCGCCCGCGAGATCCACGACGACGTCGGTGGGGCCCTGACGGCTGTGAAATTCGACCTGGCCTGGATCGCTCGCCACGCCCCGACGCCCGAGATCGCAGACAGGGTGCAACAGGCGCTGGAGTCCATCGGTCACGCCCACGAGGCCAGCCAGCGCATCATGCACAACCTGCGCCCGGCCATCCTGGAGCAGGGTTTGGTGGCCGCCCTGCAGTGGATGACCGACCGCTTCGGCAAGCGCACCGGCATCGAAACCACCTTCCGCACCAGCCACGAAAAGATGCAGCTGGCCATCGGCGTGCCCCTGGTGGCCTACCGTTTCGCCCAGGAGGCGCTGACGAATGTCTCCAAACACGCACAGGCCAGCAAGGTCAGCGTCGATGTCTCGCAGGCCGGTGGCGTGTTGTCCATCGAAGTGACCGACAATGGCCGAGGCCTGAGCCCGGAGGACCTGGCCAAGGCGCGCTCCTTCGGGATCCGCGGCCTGCACGAACGCGCCGAGACGGTGGGCGGCTGGGTCGACCTCAGCAGCAAACCGGGCGTGACCTCGCTGATCCTGTCTGTGCCGCTCTCTGGCCCTGAAAACGGTTTCATCGATCGGCTGCTGCCAGCACTGGATGGCGAGGCAGCGATCGCTGACCCCGACCGAGACGACCCGACCGCCTGGGGCAACCTATGATCAAAGTCATCCTCTGTGACGACCACGCGCTGATCCGACGCGGCATCCGCGACACCCTGGCCGACGCCGAAGACATCGACGTCGTGGGCGAAGCCGCCGACTACGGCGAGCTGCGCGCCCTCTTTCGCGACCAAAGCTGCGACGTGCTGGTGCTGGACATCAACCTGCCCGGCCGCAGCGGCCTGGACGTGCTGCACGTGCTCAAGGAAGAAGGCAACCCGGTCAAGGTGCTCGTGGTCTCGATGTACCCCGAAGACCAGTACGCCATGCGGGCCCTCAAAGCCGGCGCCAGCGGCTACCTCAACAAGGGCAGCGATGCGGCCCAGATCGTGGCCGCCGTGCGCACCGTCTCGCAGGGCAAGAAGTACGTCACGCCCGAGATGGCGCAGATGCTGGTCGACAACCTGACCACCCCTGCCCAGGAAGACGCTCACCAGAAGCTCTCCGACCGCGAGCTGCAGACGCTGGTCATGATCGCCTCGGGCAAGCGCCTGTCCGACATCGCCGAGCAACTGCTGCTCAGCCCCAAGACCGTGAGCGTCTACCGCGCCCGCGTGCTGGAAAAGCTGGCCCTGACCAACAACTCCGAGCTGACGGTCTACGCCATCCGCAACGGGCTGGTCTGAGCGCTCATTTCCCCCTGATTTGGTGGTTCAGGGGCACGCCCTCCCCGCCGAAAACCCTTTCGGACAAGGGATGATCGCGACCCATGAACATCAAGCGCTCGCAGCAGTCGGCCTTTGACGCGGCCAAGTGGATGACGGGGTCGAGCTACATCGTCTTCGTCACCGGCTTCGTCAACAGCGTTTTCATCACCCGCGGGCTGGGGCCTGAGGCCTACGGGGTCTACTCCTACCTGATCTGGATGGTGAGCACCGCCGTGAGCCTGGCCGGCGGCGGCCTCAACGTCACGGCCATCCGCTTCATCGCCGAGGCCGTGGGGCGGGGTGACGTCGAGCAGGGGCACGCCATTTTCCTGCGGCTGCGCAAGGTGCTGTGGCTGGCGCTGGCGGGCATGGGCGCCCTGCTGTTGACCACGGCCTTCCTGCCCGCCGTGTACCCGGCGGAGGTGTCTCAGCGGCTGGTGCTGCACCTGGTGTTCGTGGTGCTGTGCGCCGTGCTGCGCGCCCTGTACATGTTCGAGGTCTCGGCGTCCAAGGGCTACTCGGTCTTTCACACCGAGGCCATCACCACCACGCTGATCAGCCTGGGCACCACGGCCACGACCTTCACGCTGTTCATGACCAAGCAGGGACTGGATGCCTACCTGTTGCTGTTCCTGGTGGCAGCGGCCCTGCACCCGGTGATCGCCCACGTGCTGATGCGCCGCGCCGGCCTGCGCCCCTCGGACGGCCCGCTGCCCGACGACATCAAGGCCAAGCTCAACGAGGGCGTGCGCTGGAACACCTCCTTGACGCTGGTGGGCATGCTGTCGTCCAAATCGATGGACACCTACCTGCTGGGCCTGAGCGCGATGACGACTTACGTCGGCTTCTACAACATCGCCGGTGCGCTGTCCAAGAGCGGCATGGACCTGCTGACCAATGGCTTTTCGTCGATGCTGCTGCCGTTCATCTCGCGAGCCCAGGGAGAAGGTGGGCGCGAGAAGGTGCAGGAGATCTTCTCGGTCTCGGTGCGCTTCTACCAGTTCATGGGCGTGCTGGTGGCCGCGGGCGGCTGGCTGATGTCCGAGCTGATCGTGCACACGCTGTACGGCCATGCCTACGACGAGGTCATCCCCGCCCTGCAGACCATGGCCATCGTCGGCGGGCTGACGACGTCCTCGGCTTCCTATTCGGCCGTGTTCATCGCCACCGACAACCACCAGGCCCGCCTGCG
>NZ_DCXA01000154.1:0-3846 GCF_002328915.1 Aquabacterium sp. UBA2148 | reverse complement strand
CCGCCTGCGCTTCATCTTCGCGGGCGCCGGCATCTCGGTGGCCACGGCCTTCCTGTTCATCCCCTGGCTGGGCTACACGGGCGCGCTGCTGTCGAACGCCGTGGGCAACATCCTCTACGTGGCGATGGTGGGCACGGTGGCGCATCGCAGCCTGGGCATCCGCTTCCCGGTGCGCAACGTGGCGCTGCAGCTGCTGGCTGCCTTGATGGCGCTGGGCGTGGTCGAGCTGGCGCTGCATGACCCGAGCTCGATCTGGCGCACGCTGGTGTCCACCGTGCTGTTCGGGGTGCTCTTCCTGATCCTGACCCTGAACATCGGGGCCTGGGAGAAAAACGACCTGGACATGCTGCGCAAGAACTCCAAGGCCCTGGGGCGCGTCATCGACGCGCTTCAGTGGCGTCGCTGAAACCCGCGCAGCCCCTTGCCGACGCCCCATCACCCAGGCCACCATGAACCAGCCCGCCTCGACGCCAGACCGCTTTGACGCCTCGCCACCGTTGGCCAAGGGCCGTTGCCTGATCGTCACCGCCCTGCCCCTGGACGACCTTCAAGCCAGCCGCCACGGCATCTACCAGCGCCTGCGGATGCTGATGACGGCCATGGCTGGAACCGGTTTGATGCTGGACGTGGTGTGCTCGCAAGGCAACCGGGTGGAAGGGCATGACTCGGCGGCCCTGGCGCGCGTGTCAGAAGGCATCCGCGAGCACTGGGGCCTGCAGGCGCGCGTGCTCGGGCTGACCCGCTCGGTCAAAGACGTGCGCACGCCCTACATCGTTCAGCAGCTGCTGGGCTGCGTGTCGCAACGCTGGTCACCCGGCATGCGCGCAGCGGTGGCCGGGGGCCAGCTCGAGGTGCTGCAACGCGCCCTCGACGAAAAACCCGTGCTGGTGCTGGCGCATCGGCTGCGCAGCATGGCCTTGCTCTGTGCGTGCCAGGGGCTGCCGACAGCGGTGTTCGACATGGACGACATCGAGCACGTGGTGCACCAGCGCCGCATGGGCCTGGGCCAGAGCACACGCGAGCGCTGGCTGTCGCGCGCCGAGTTGCCCGCCCTGGCACGCCTGGAGCGTCAGGCCGTGCGGCGCGCCTGGAAAACGCTGGTGTGCGCCCGCGACGACGCGCATCTGCTGGCCGACTTCTGTGGCGTGTCGACCGAACGGGTCACCGTGGTGCCGAACGGCCTGCCTTTGCCGCCGCAGGGCTCACTGGGCGCGGCGAGCACGCAGGCCTCGAACCTGTCCGGGCCCGCTGCCCAGGCGCCCATCCTGCTGATGGTCGGCATCTATTCCTACGAGCCGAACGGCGAGGGCGCACGTCACTTCATCGAGCACACCTGGCCGCTGGTGCGCCAGGCCCGGCCCGACGCCGAGGTCTGGTTTGCTGGCGCCAGCCCGCAGGCCATCGGCGAGGCCTCTCGCATGCCCGAGGGCGTCAAGCTGCTGGGCTTCGTGGACGACATCGAAGCGGTGTATGCGCAAGCTGACGTGGTGATCTGCCCCATCCTCACGGGCGGAGGCACGCGGGTCAAGCTGATCGAAGCGGCGTTGCGCGGCAAACCCATCGTGTCGACAACGCTGGGCGCCGAGGGCCTTGGCTTCACCGATGGGCAGCAGGCGCTGCTGCGTGACAGCCCGTCGGCCATGGCCGAGGGCTGCCTGGAACTGCTGGAAGCGCCACAACGGGCGGCGCAACTGGGAGAGGCGGCTCGCGCCTACGCCCAGCAACACTACGACCGCGATCGCATCGCCGAGGCGCTGGCCGCCCAGTGCCGCCGGAAGCTGGCCGCCGGCTGAGGCAGCGGCCAGCGCCCTTCCTTGCTTGCTCAGTCTTCGAGCAACGAGCGCAGCATCCAGGCGGCCTTCTCGTGCACGTCCAGGCGCTGGGTCAGCAGGTCGGCAGAAGGCTCGTCGGAGGCTTCATCGACCAAGGGGTACAAGGAGCGAGCGGTGCGTGCCACGGCTTCGTGCCCGGCCACCAGGATGCGGATCATCTCCTTGGCCTTGGGCGGCTCGCTGGGCGCATCGGGCAGCGAACTGAGCTTGGCGTAGTCAGCGAACGAGCCCTTGGCCGTGAAGCCCAGTGCGCGAACGCGCTCGGCGATCGGGTCCACCGCGTTCCACAACTCCGTGTACTGGTCCATGAACATGGTGTGCAGGGTGTTGAACATCGGTCCCGTCACGTTCCAATGGAAGTTGTGCGTGGTCAGGTACAGCGTGAAGGTGTCGGCCAGCAGGCCATTGAGGCCCTTGGCGATGGCAGCGCGGTGGTCGGCGGAAATGCCGATGTCAATGGCCTGGCTTTTGGGCACCGGTTTGGTGGCAGGCTTGGTGGCGGACTTGGCGGCAGGTTTCTTGTCGGTCTTGGCCATGAATCAATCTCCTGAGCAGACAAAAGTCGAATGGATGTCCTGACTGTAGCAAGGGTCAGTGACGCCAGACACCCAGCCTGCACAAACCCGACACAAGCGCTTCTATCGAACGCTTGTCCAGAATCTATCGCGACACCAGTCCTGCACCACCGGCCAGGGCACCAGGGTGTGGGCTCACTCGATCGGCGTCAGCTTGGCCACGCTCAACATCAGCCACTTGGTGCCGTGTCGCCCGAAGTTGACCTGCACGCGGGCCTCGGAGCCATTGCCCTCGAGCGTGAGCACCACGCCTTCGCCGAACTTGTTGTGGAACACGCCCTGCCCCACGCGCAAGCCACCCGCCGTTTTGGCTTCGGCCATGGCCTTGGGGATGGGCGCGGTGAGGTCCTTGAAGTTGTCTTCTGCGCGGCGCGCACCGGCCCATGAAGGCGGGGGGTTGCTGCGCCAGGGTTGCGCCCCGGCCCCCACCATCGAGCCCATGCCCTTGCCGCTCGCCCACGCGTCCTGGTAGGACTTGGCGAAGCCCGAGCCGAAGCCCTGGTTGCGCGGCGTCAGCCACTTGAGTGCGCCCTCGGGCAGCTCGTCGAGGAAGCGGCTCTTGACGTTGTAGCGGGTCTGGCCGTGCAGCATGCGCGTCTGGCTGAAGCTGATGCACAGGCGGCGGCGGGCGCGGGTGATGGCCACGTACATCAGGCGGCGCTCTTCTTCGAGGCCATCCGTGTCGGACATCGAGTTTTCGTGCGGGAACAGGCCTTCTTCCAGCCCGGTCAGGAACACGTGCACGAACTCCAGGCCCTTGGCGGCGTGGATGGTCATGAGCTGCACGGCGTCCTGACCGGCCTGGGCCTGGTTGTCGCCCGCCTCGAGCGACGCGTGCGTGAGGAAGGCAAGCAGCGGCGAGATGATCTCGCCCGTCTCGGCGTCGGGCAAGGTGTCGACCTGGGCCACCGCCGCAGGCAGCCCTTGCGCGATCGTGCCCGCCGACTCGTCCACCGGCAGGGCCACGGCGTCCTTGCCGAAGCCTTCCTGCGTCACGAAGGCCTCGGCGGCGTTGACCAGTTCGTCCAGGTTCTCCAGCCGATCCTGGCCTTCCTTCTCGTTGCGATAGAAATCGCGCAGGCCCGAGGTGTCGAGGACGTGCTCGATGATCTGGCGCAGCGTCAGGCCACGCGTGGCTTCGCGCATGGCATCAACCAGGGCCACGAAGCCCTGCAGGTTGGCGCCGGCCTTGCCAGGCACCGCCGTCGCGCTTTGCGCCAGGCTGCGACCGCTGGCTTGCGCTGCATCCTGCAACTGCTCGATGCTGCGCGCACCGATGCCGCGCGCCGGGAAGTTCACCACGCGCAGGAAGCTGGTGTCGTCGTTGGGGTTCTCGATCAGGCGCAGGTAGGCCAGCGCGTGTTTCACCTCGGCGCGCTCGAAGAAGCGCAGCCCGCCGTACACCTTGTAAGGCAGCCCGGCGTTGAACAGCGCCGACT
>NZ_DCXA01000050.1:0-6856 GCF_002328915.1 Aquabacterium sp. UBA2148 | reverse complement strand
GGAGGGGTGCGCTCTACCGCCCGCCGGGGCTCGCCCGGTCCTTACCTCAAGGGGTCGGACCAGCCAGCCCAAAAGCTTGTTGCAGCGGCGCACAGCGTCAATGGCTTCGCAAGGACCGCTTGCAGCGGCCCCATTGACCCTGCCCTCCGCTGCGCCTGAAAAGGACCACACCATGAATGTCAACACGATCAACTCCGATTTGTCGCTCGACCTGAAACTGCCCAACCTGCTGCCCGGAGGAATCGCAAAAGCAGCGCACAAAGCCAAAGCCGACAGGCTGCTTGGCCTGACCTACCTGACCCAGGTCATCGGCGTCCCAGTCGCGCAACTGATCCTGGGTGCTCCAGGTCGCCCAAGCACGAACTCGAACACAAACGCGTTTCTCAAAAGGCTGGTCAGCAAGCAATTGATGCGCGAGCTCTGGCATGAGCCGAATGAGTTCAACATGAGCGGCCGCGTTTTCATGCTGACAGAGGCTGGGCTGATCCGTGCTCAGTCCGTTGTCCAGTTGCCTGAGTTGCACGACTACAACCTGAATCCCGAATCCGTCCGGCGCAGCCAACTGGCCCATGACCTCGCCGTCGCACAAATCGCTGCTGTGTTCCTGGTCCATGGCGCCAAGATTGTCGCGACCGACCTGTCTCAACGCACGAAGTTCGGCCGCAGCGAACAACGACACGTCAAGCTCCCGGACCTCGTCGTTGAAGTCTCCGGCCAGATGATCGCGATTGAAATCGAACGAGCGCCAAAAAACAGGCGAGAGGTGGACCAAGCCTTGTTGCTGGCTTCGCGCAGTCAGCACCTGCCCACGATCTGGCTGGTCAACGCCCGCGTCACCAAGGGGCACCTCGAGGCTGGAGTGGCGAGCGGCCTGATCAACCAATGGAAGCTGAGCTCAGAGCACAAGTGGTCCCCCTGTGGGAAGGCCCTCCTGCCCATGAACTTTCGTCGAAAGCAGACGATCGCCCCCCTCACCCTCGCAACGCTGAACAGAGCGCCCCAGAAGTGGTTGGCACAGATCAGCGAGAGCGCGGCATCATTCGACGACCGAGTAGGTCAAGGTCTTCGCAAACTGGGGTGGGAATGGACCCTCTTGCAGGCAGATCCATCCGACCAAGGCGGAGCCTTTTTCGAACTCCATCACCGGCCGTCCGGTGAGTCTTTCATCGTCTCCACCCAATCAGACGGTATTTGGGTGATGTGCAGGCAGGAGCAAACACTGGGCGAGGGCAAGCGCCTTCGCTTCACATCAAAACATTGGACTGGTGAAGCAGGCCCACCGTCACTGACGCTGATCAGCGAGGCCATCGCCGAAACGGATTTGGACCTTCCGTCTTACCTGCGTGATCGCTGAGGCCAGTGCGGAAGAGGTCCATTGCGTGCAGCCAGTAAGCTAAGTCGCACGCAGCCTGCCTCGTCCGCTCAGCCACACTGGCCACCGACCGATCTCAACGCTGTAGCGGCCCTCGAGAGGGCCGCTAGACCTCACCTCCCTCATCGTCTGGCGGCAGCAACCGCAAACGCAAGGGGGCAACGCCAACCAATCTTTCGGCCTCCCTGCGCGCCAAGATCCGTTGGTGAATCTTGTGCTTCAACGCGGCGATGGTGGTGACCGGGATGTCTGCGCCGATGATCGCCACCACGCCTCCCGGCGTGACGACCTTCACCACCATGCGGCCCTTGCTGTCCCGAAAGATTCGGTGGTTGTCTTCGGGGTCATTGCTCCAGAACTTTGAATCCATGTGCTTCTCCTGCTGATGCCAATCAACGAGCGCGATTGGCCAAAGCGCTGCCCACACCCGCATGGACCCGTGCCAGCGATCAGGACAAGGAGAGAGGCCAGGGAGAACGCCCATCAAGGCACTGGCTGATCAGAGGGATTCAGTCTTTTGTGGAGCCGGTGGCGTCAGCGAGGATTTCATCCTCGACCAAAGCCACGATTTCGGAAGGTCTCCGTTTCAGAGGGACGGACAGTTTGAACAATGTCTTGATCGTTGGCTGCTGCTGCCCCAACTCAAGAATGCTGATGTAGTTGCGCATCAGATCGGCATCCAGGCCCAACTGCTCCTGGCTGAGCCCGGCCTGCTTGCGCAACCGCCTCAATACTTTACCGAACGCTGTCCCGACTTCCAAAAAAACTCCTCCAATAGTTGGAAGAATTTCGCGTTTCAGCTAGTATTTGTCTTCACACAATAATAGGAATTCAAGGTGAAGAAGCGAATCGCTTTGCGCATGCTGGCGGCATCCACCCTTGCCACCGGCAGCTTGGCCAAGGTGCAGACAGAGGTGGATGGCAAGGCCAACGACAAGTGGGTCAAGCGAATTGACGTGGTACCGATCCCCTGGCAACAGAACCAGTGAGCCTTCTTTCCCAATGAGAACGAATCATGGTCCAAGTGCAATCACTGATGGTCACGGCCATTGAAGGCCGTCGCAACTTCTCCTACGGTCAAGAGCTGCGGGAGGTCTGGTATCGCCGCGAGGATGGCATCGAAGGCAGCCTGCATTACTCGGGCGACTTTGGGGTCCGGGCTGGCAACAAGCTGGCCCTGATCTACTCCCCGACGATCAACAGCCACTGGCTCGGCATCGTCAACTTCTCGACCGAGCTGTACATCAACTTCGTCCCGAACTGGGTGTCACGCAAGACCTACCCATTTCCCGACCTGATCTGGCCGCTCAACAAGGCATTCCCGGATCTGCAGGAAAGTGCCTTTGGCAAGCAGTCGCCTGCATTGCATCAGGCTGTGGAGCAGACGATCCAGAAGCTCATAGACCAACGCAGTCGTTGCACCGCATAAGACGAGACGTCCACCAGGGGCTACGCCCCCCGAAGTTGGGATTTTTGGATGAACTCATTGAACGACTTTTGAGACAGTCACCCCACCCTGATGACAGGGGGTAACTTTCAACTAGGAGTTCATATGAGCAAGAAGACCAGTGCACAGCCCAGGCCCGTCACACCGGTGACCCAACACGCTGCGTCACGCACCCAAAGTTCCGTTGCCAAGCAACACGGCGGCAAGGTGCCCGCCGGCAGCTATGTCGGGCGTCTGCAGCAGGCAGCGGCCAAGTCCAAGTGAGGTGGCCATGCAGCGAGACAAAGACAGTGAAGACAACCGCGCCAACCAACTCAACCCCAACAACGATGTCTACTGGCAATCACGGGGAGAGGACGAGCGCCCTCAAGACTGGGCAGATCAGGTTGATGATGGCGACAAAGACTGATTGACCAACCAGTCGGGCCAATCGTGCGTTTCGGTCGCCGGTTGGTCCACCAGCACATCGACATGTCGCTGCCAACAGGCACGGTACAAAGCTTCGTCCAAGATCGTGAAGGCATCCAGTTTTGATCCAGGCCCCCTCTGGACGAAAAAGCGCTGCCAAAGCAAGGCGACATGCAACAACGCCATGGGCGGAGTCGGCTCGTCAGCATCAGAGGCGTTGCCCGACAGGCGTTGATACATGGCATGCCACATGGCCACGTAGTCCCCTTGCCGAAGAGCTTTGGTCCCATCGAAGTAACTGCCGATCACGGCTTCAGTCTGATCCGCATCAATCGCCAGCAAGGATCGTCCGACAGGCTGGCTGGCCCATGCCTTCCGGTACGCACGCTGCATCAAGGCATGGCTCAACTGCAGCAGCCTGCGCACCGGCAAATAGACAATGTTGCGGCGGCTCTTCAAATCCACCTTTCCTTGACCTACGGGCAAATCAGTCATGGGTGCGACCCAAAGAAAGTAGGGCGCCGGCTTCATCGCGCCCAAGTAAAGCCGGCCCCACTCGGCATCCATGGCGGCGAAGAAATCAAAGAGCCACAACTCGACCGCAGACTCGAATACCGGCAGCATCCCACCCCATGTGCTCGCAGCCATGTGCGCAGCCCGGTAACGCTCAAAACGATCCCTCACCACTGCACCAAGATGCTCGAGCGGCTCGCAGGTTACATCCGGGTGCAACTTTTCTCGGAAGGCATCAAATCGATCGGCCTCAGCATCTTCAAACAGCGCTCTCAGTCGTCGCCCGTAATTTCTTCCAACCGAACGCGCATGAGGGATCATGTGGGGCTCTCGAACCATGAGTATCACGGCACAAACCTCCCACGACTCCTGCTCGATCTCTTTGAGCGCCAAGAAGCGAGACTCCATCTCGTCCAAGGACAGCCCGTTTCGTTGCCCTTCTTGAATTGCCTGCTGACGAACATGGGCGGTAACCCGACGCTGAGCGGCTGGGCTCAATGCGCCCAAATCTCCCTTGGCAATGCGTGTCTCCGACAAGCCAGTGACATGGGCCAACAGTGGGCGCAGAGCCTTACCCCGAATCGCGGACATCAGCGACAGGGGCAAAGCCAGCAGAGCATCGGCCATGACCATGGCTTTCTGACGCCCCTCGGCATCGCTGATGATCTCCACGACTTCAGCCCCCCACCTTCAGCCTGACAAACAAATGCAGATGGGTGGAGCCGTCCTGCATCGGCGTCTCCTTGACCTCCAGGTAGCCCTGCTTGCGCACCAACTCCCCGAGCTTCTGGCAGCCGTAGTTGCGCGGGTCAAACGACGAATGATTCTTCATGATCATCGAGCCCACTGTCGACAAGGCGGCCCAGCCGTTGTCTTTGGCCGTGGCCGTCACGGCGGTACGCAGCATGGTCTCCAACGACAGCCCGGGCTCCTCCGTCACGATGGGCTGAGCAGCCACCTCGCCCTGCGTGCGCAGGATCTCGGTGTAGATGAACTTGTCGCAGGCCGCCACGAATGGCTGCGGTGTCTTTTGCTCACCAAAGCCGTAGACCACGAGGCCCGCCTCGCGGATGCGAGTGGCCAGGCGCGTGAAATCGCTGTCTGATGAGACCAGGCAGAAGCCGCTGACACTGCCTGAGTGCAGCAGGTCCATGGCGTCAATGATCAAGGACGAATCGGTGGCATTCTTACCCGTGGTGTAGGCGAACTGCTGCATGGGCTGAATGGCCAGCTTGTGCAGCACGTCCTTCCAGCCTCGCAAGTTGGGTGTCGTCCAATCGCCATAGGCCCGCTTCACGGTGGCCGTACCGTAGCGAGACACCTCGGCCATCAGTTCGTTGATGATGCTGGCCTGCGCGTTGTCCGCATCAATGAGCACAGCCAGCTTGTCGTTGTGTGGTGTTGCCATTCCCTTTGCTTGGCAGCGCCTCAGGCCCTACTTCGGATAACGCCAGTTCTTGAAATACGCCAGCGCATCCGTGCTGCCAATCACCTCCCTGGCCTGCTGCACATTGGCAAGGATAGCCGCACGCTCGGCATCGTCCGGCAGTTCGGCTGCACGGCGTTCGACGTCTTCGAAAAATGCGCCCATGGCCTTCACCTTGGCCCAATGGTCGATGGACGCCAGCAACACCTCTTTGCTCTTGGTCTGCGCCTTCAGCAGTTCCTTGGCTCGGCTTTCGGCCTGCCACCGCTGCCATTCCGCCTCCCTGCGCTGGCGCTCGACCTCTGCTCGCTGCTGCGCTGCGTCATACAAGGCCACCAACTCTGGCGCCGAATCGGCCAGCTCCTTCGCGATGGCTTGTACCTTGCCCAGCAACTCACCCGGCTTGGCCTCCACCCATTGCCGACTCCAGTCGAACACACCGTAAGGTGAGTAGGCCTGGATGCAGAAGCGGCCGGTGCACTGGTTCTGCATGGTGGTCCAAGAATGCACCATGTCGCGCGGGTTCACCTTGGGCAGTTGGTCTTCCCGGTGGTAGGTGCCTCGGATGTAGCGCATCTGAATGGCTTCGCAGGTCTCGAAAATGGTCAGGCCAATGGCCAGCGTGCCCATCGAAACCGCCGTCAGCCTGGCTGGATACCAATAGGTCTCGTAGTCCTCGTGCCTTGGTGGCTTTTCATGGACATTGACTTTGTGCCGATGAAAGTCTGCGCCCACAGGCAACCATGACACCTCATGCCCCAAGTCTTCAAAGGCAAGGTAAAGCTGGTTGGCCAGTTGAACCGCCGCAGGCAAAGCGGCTTTCGACACCACCACGTCCGACAACGTCTTCTTGTTGGGGCGGAAGTACCCGTTTCGGTTTTCCCTCCCGGCTTCGAAGTGACTGCGAATGTCACGCAACAAGGGGTGCATCCGAGGACCGGTCAGGGCAGGCTTCTTGGGCGCCCTGGCCTTCTTCGCGGCCGGCACCGGGGCGGCTGGCTTCAGCACGGGCTTGGCGGGAAACGCCATGCCGGGTGCCCAGGCCAACATGTCAAACGGCCGCGCCTCAGGCAACGAAGGCTTCGACACTGGCTTGCCAAACTCCAGCCGAGTCCAGTAGCCCACCTCAGGTCGGGGCACGTTCATGGCCGTGCACACCCTGGCCATGAAGCTGGACGACACGCCGTAGCGAAGCGCCACCTTGGTCATGGGCTCAGCCCAGACCTCGGCGTAAAGCTGTTCACGCGTGACCGGCTCAATGCCCATGTGTGGCCGCCGCCTGCTTGACCCACTCCAGCACCTGAATACGGTCGAGGGCATGCCGCGCGCGGTGGCGAGCAGCCCGTGCTTCAAACAGGGCCCACACGATGATGGCCATGGGCACCATTGCAGCGAGGGCACAGATGAACAACACCATGTTCACTCCAACACTTGTACTGGTTACATTGAACATGTTCACATGCCTTGTGCACAAGAACCATGTCAAATGAACATGTGCAACTGTGCAGGTCGCGCGCGCCGAGCCTAGGCCCGAGCCTGATCCGATTCCGGGTGACTCGGAGCCAGAATCGGGTGACGTGATCGGGGCAGCACCCGGACAGCACCGGGGCCTCAAGGGGCGGCTGGACGCCGCCCACGGCCCCTTTCCCCTCTGGACGAGGGGCCTGCTGCCCGTTTGCTGTCCGGGGTC
>NZ_DCXA01000298.1:4343-8513 GCF_002328915.1 Aquabacterium sp. UBA2148 | reverse complement strand
GATCGCGGGCGGCTCGTCCGGTGGCTCGGCCGTGGCGGTCTCGGGTCGCCTCGTGGCCGGTGCCACGGGTTCGGACACGGGCGGCTCGATCCGCCAGCCCGCCGCGCTCACCGGCATCACCGGCATCAAGCCGACGTATGGCCGCTGCTCGCGCTACGGCATGATCGCGTTCGCCTCGTCGCTCGACCAGGCAGGCCCCATGGCCCGCACCGCCGAAGACTGCGCCCTGCTGCTGCAGGCCATGAGCGGCTTCGACGAGCGCGACGCCACCAGCGCCCAACAACCCGTGCCCGATTTCGTGGCCGCGCTGAACACGCCGCGCACCGGCGCCACCTCTGACAAGCCCCTGCAAGGCCTGCGCGTGGGCGTGCCAAAAGAGTTCTTCGGTGAAGGCGTGAGCGCCGGCGTGCTCGAAGCCACGCGCGCCGCGCTCAAGCAGCTCGAGCAACTCGGCGCCACGCTGGTGGACGTCAGCCTGCCGCGCACCGAGCTGTCGATCCCCGTGTACTACATCATCGCGCCGGCCGAGGCCTCGTCCAACCTGAGCCGCTTCGATGGCGTCAAGTTCGGCCACCGCGCCGCCAAATACGGCGACTTGAACGACATGTACCGCAAGACCCGCGCCGAAGGCTTCGGTGCCGAGGTCAAGCGCCGCATCATGATCGGCGCCTACGTGCTGTCGCATGGCTATTACGACGCCTACTACCTGCAGGCGCAAAAGCTGCGCCGCATGATCGCCGACGACTTCCAGGCCGCGTTCAAGGACTGCGACGTCATCGCCGGCCCCGTCTCGCCCACGGTGGCGCGCCCCATCGGCTCGTCCACCGACCCGGTGCAGGAGTACCTGGCCGACATCTTCACGCTGCCCGCTTCGCTGGCCGGCCTGCCCGGCATGAGCGTTCCCGCCGGCTTTGGTGAACAGGGCCTGCCCGTGGGGCTGCAGCTGGTGGGCAACTACTGGCAAGAGGCGCAGCTGCTGCACACCGCGCACGCCTTCCAGCAGGCCACCGACTGGCACACGCGCAAGCCCACGGCCCTGGCCTGATTCAGGCAAGCAGCCCAACGAGACACACACCATGAGTTCCAAACACGTTCGCGGTTACGAGGTCGTCATCGGCATCGAAACCCACGTCCAGCTCTCGACGCAGTCGAAGATCTTCTCGGGCGCCTCGACGCAGTTCGGCGCCGAGCCCAACACGCAGGCCTGCCCGGTGGACATGGCCCTGCCCGGCACCCTGCCGGTGATGAACAAGGGCGCGGTAGAACGCGCCATCGCGTTCGGTTTGTCGGTGGGTTCGACCATCGCGCCGCGTTCGATCTTCGCGCGCAAGAACTATTTCTACCCCGACCTGCCCAAGGGCTACCAGATCAGCCAGTACGAGATCCCCGTCGTGCAAGGCGGCTCGGTGAGCTTCTTCGTGGGCGACACGCCGCACACCGTGCGACTGGTGCGCGCCCACCTCGAAGAAGACGCCGGCAAGTCGCTGCACGATGATTTCATCGGCTTCAACGGCGAGAAGTCCTCGGGCATCGACCTCAACCGCGCGGGCACGCCGCTCATCGAGATCGTGACCGAGCCCGACCTGCGCTGCAGTGCCGAAGCCGCCGAGTACGCGCGTGCGCTGCACACCCTGGTGGTGTGGCTGGGCATCTGCGACGGCAACATGCAGGAAGGCTCGTTCCGCTGTGACGTGAACGTGTCGGTGCGCAAGCCCGGCGCGCCGCTGGGCACGCGCCGCGAGATCAAGAACCTCAACAGCTTCAAGCACATCGTCCAGGCCACCGACTACGAGATCAACTGGCAGATCGACCAGATCGAAGACGGCTACGCGATCCAGCAGGCCACGGTGCTGTTCAACCCGGACACGGGCGAGACGCGCGCCATGCGCACCAAGGAAGACGCGCACGACTACCGCTACTTCCCCGACCCCGACCTGCCGCCGCTGGTGATCGCGCCGGAGTGGGTGGAGCGCATCCGAGCAGAGATGCCGAAACTGCCTCGCGAGATTGCAGACGGGTTCATAACGAACTACGGTTTGTCTGCCTACGATGCCAGCATGCTGACGCAGTCGAAGAGCTTCGTGAGCTACTTCCAAACGCTGGTCGATCTGACGTCCGAGCCGAAGCTGTCGGCCAACTGGATGCTCGGCGAGGTGTCCGCACTCGTCAACCGCACCGGCCTGACCATCGATGACGTCGAGATCCCCGGCCCCTGCGAGGTTGCGTCGATCATCAACCGCATCAAGGACGGCACGATCAGCCACAGTGGCGCCAAGACCTTGTTTGGTGCGATACACAAGCGAACTGTCGCCGAGATAGACGAAGTCGCCGCGATCATCGATCGCCTCATCGCCGAAAAAGACCTCAAGCAGATGAGCGACACCGGCGAGCTGGAAAAGATCCTCGACGACATCCTGGCGGCCAACGCCAAGTCGGTCGAAGAGTTCCGCGCCGGCAAGGAAAAGGCCTTCAACGCGCTCGTTGGTCAGGCCATGAAGGCCACCAAGGGCAAGGCCAACCCGGCCACCGTCAACGAGCTGCTCAAGAAGAAGCTCGCGGGTTGATGGCAGGTTGGGCGGGCTGCAGCGCTCGCCCAACCCATCCCGCCAAAGAAGCCGGCAATCTGGCGCCTTAAGCCAGGCATTGGCGCCTGGAGGCAGGCCGCTCTGTCTAGCATCGGATGCAACGTTCATCCCATGCAGAGACCCCCATGAGCCTGGCCGCACCCCACCCCCTCTCCCGCCCCACGGCCTTGCGCACCGGGCTGATCCGAGGCCTCGCCCTGCTGGGCGCGCTGGCCATGCTGTTCTACGGCCTGCTCGCCATCGACGCGGGCATCGTCAACTTCCGGGCTGCGGGCAACGCCGAGGTGGCCGCTCAACGTCAGGCGATGCAGGCCCGAGCCGAAGCCGGCCAGTCGCTGGGCACGCCCGCAGAGGTGGCCGCGCACTCCGGGGCCGCCCTGGCCCTGATCGCCGAATCCAGCTCACCCGGCTACGCCTTTGGCGAACGCGGGCTGAGCGAAACCCTCATCCACTACGCCACGATGCCCCGCTTCAACGGCATCACCCTGTCGGTGCACAACGTGCTGGGCGGTGTGACCATGCTGTTCGGGGCGCTGCAGTTCTGGCCTGCCTTTCGCCGGCGCTTTCCCACCTGGCACCGCGCTTTTGGCGGGCTCTACATCGTCGCGGCACAGGGGGCCATGGTCGCGGCCATGGTGTTCCTGGCGCGCACGCCGGTGCACCTCATCTACGACCAGCTGACCTTCTACATCGGCCTGTGGGGCCTGGCCATCGGCGTGACCGTCAGCCTGTGGATGGCCATTTACTCGATGATGCGCAAGCGCATCGCCCAACACCAGGGCTGGATGGCCCTGAACTACGGCATGTTGCTGACCGCGCCCATCCAGCGCTATGGCTGGGCTGCTTTCGGCGCCGCCGACCCGACGCTGCGCCAACTCGAAGGCAACTACGCCGTCACGGCCGTGCTGGTGCCGCTGAGCGTGATGATCGGCTACGGCCTGTTCACCCTCAACCGCTGGCTGCAGACCGAACGCCCCCAAGGCGCACTGGCCCGCATCACCCAGCCCTTCGAGGGTCACGATCGCGTGGGTCGAATGCTCGCCTGGCTGATGCTGCCCGTTCTGGCGCTGGCCGCATGGGCCACGCTCGACACCCTGGTGCTGAACCCTGGCCTGGCCCAGCTGCCGAACGCCACCACCCTGATCCCCTCGGGCGTGCTGGCACTGGATCAAGCCGTCATCGTCTCGGACACCGGCTCGCGCCTGGCCTTTGCTGCGGCCACATGGGTGGGCCTGCTGGCCCTCGCCGCCTGGCTGCGCGGCACCACCCTGAGCAGCGCGCGCACGCCGCCCACTTGGGCTGGTTGGTTGCTGACAGGGGCCAGCGCGGTGGTGGGCGCGCTGCTCATCCAATGGGGCTTGCGCCTGGGCATGCCCAGCTTCGCCACCCTGCACGGCGGCGCGCTGCACGTTTTCGGTGGCGGCATGACCTTGCTGTTTGCCGCGCTGATGGCCGGTGCCTTGCGCCGCCAGGCCTGGGGCTGGGCGCGCGAGTGGAGCTGGTTCCTGCTGGCCTGCCTGCTCGCCACACCCAGCCTGTGGTGGGCGCTGCCCGCCATCGGCAGCCTGGGCCTGCCCGCCGAGTA
>NZ_DCXA01000298.1:0-4292 GCF_002328915.1 Aquabacterium sp. UBA2148 | reverse complement strand
GCCTGCCCGCCGAGTACGTGCAGACCGGCCACGCCTGGCGCCTGGCAGCCTACGGGCAATGGATGCCGCTGATCGGCGCCTTCCTGTGCGCCATCCACAGCGACGCCACGCATGCCAAACTCGCACGCTGATCCTGCACCCACCTGACGCCGATGGCCACACCCGACCGCATCCTGCGCACCCTGGTCTTCCCGATCCAGTACCTGGAAATCGGCGAGTCACTGGCGCGCGAACTCGGGCAGGACATCGATGCGCTGTACCAGGCCTGCGGCATCGACCTGCCACGCCCCTTCATGCCCTGGCACACCATGGACGGGGTGCAAATGAAGCGCTCGCTGGAGCACTTCCTGTCGGTCAGTCCGGCTGGGGTGCCGCCGGTGGTGCCCTTCATGGAGCACTTCCCGCTCACCGCTCACGGCCCCATCGGCATGCTGGCGATCACCTCGGCCAACCTGGGCGAAGCCCTGCAGGGCGCGCTTCGTTATGCGTCACTGGTGATGCCCGCGTTCCGCATGCACCGGGAAGACGTGGGCAACGAGGTGCACATCGTCGTCGAGGCCAACCACGACTTCGGTTCCGTGCACGCCTTCTTCACCGAGACGGTGGTGCTGGCACCCACCAAGGTGATGCCTTTCCTCAAGCACGCCATCCAAGGGGCCTCGGTGCAATTCCAGCACGCCCCGCTGGGCGCCCCCAGCGACTACGAACAGGCCTTTGCCGGCCAGTTCATGTTCGGTTGCGCCCAGAACAAGCTGGTGATCCCGAGGCAGGCGCTGAGCATCCCGCTGATCGCGCCCAGCAAGGCCTCGCACATGATGATGAAGGCCACGCTGGAGCAACAGCGCCTGGCCAGGCTGGACACCAAGCCCGTGACCCAGGAAGTCAAGGCCCACCTTCGCGTGGCCCTGCGCAAGAAAAAACCCACCACGGCCGAGGCCATGGCGCAAGCGCTGGCGATGTCGCCCCGCACCTTGAGCCGCCGCCTGCGAGAAGAAGGCAGCACCCTGCCCCAACTCAAACAGGACATCTGCCTGGAGCACGCACGCGTGCTGCTGCTGGAAAACCAGCTCAGCATCCAGCAGATCGCCGAAGCCACCGGCTTTGCCGACGCCACCTCGTTCGCTCGGGCCTTCAAACGCGCCACCGGGCAGACGCCGAGCGAGGCTCGGCAAGGCCAGCTTGACAACCGTCCCACGCAGGACCTCACCCAGGAAACCCCATGATCGCTTCACCCCGCCTGCGCGGCGTCACATACGGCGTGGTGGCTGCGGCCGCTCTGGCCGCCACCGCCAGCCAACTGGGCACCTACCTGCCCCTGGGCGTGATCGAGGGCAACGTGCGGTTCTGGGGCGACACCCTGGCCAACCCCGCCAGCCGCTTCATCACCGCCGACATCTTCTTCGTGTTCCTGGTGGTCTGGCACTGGATGCTGGGGGAAGCGCGGAGGCTGGGCATGCGCGGCATCACGTGGTACTTCCTGGGCTCCCTGCTGATCGCCTTCAGCGCAACGCTGCCCCTGTTCATGTGGCACCGCGAAAGGGCCATGCGGGCCCGGGGCGAAACCGTCACCGGCATCGGCGGATGGGGCGCGAATGCGTCGGTGCTGATGGTGGCTCTGGCCTGCGTGGCTTACACGTGGCGGGCCTGGCCTGCGCTGGGTTGAAGCGCCCGAGCCAGCTCAGCGGTGAACGGGTGATGCCGCTTCGCCAGGCACCGAGCCCGGAGCGGCCCCGGCCCAAAGGCGCTTGAGCCGGGCCAGTTCGGCGTCGTACAAGGCGTTGACCCGCACCAGCTCGGTCTGCTGGTTCTGGATGATGTCGCGCTGCGCCTGCTGCTGCGCATCGTTGGCTTCCAGCTTGGACTTGAGCTTGAAGGGCAGCTTGCGCTGCTGGTAGAACTCGGTTTCGGCGATCAATGGCTTGCGCTCGTCTTCGAGTTCCTTGAGGCGGCGCTCGGAAGTGGCAATGCCCCTGCGCAGGTCGTCCAGGGCGGCTTCACGCGCCTTGGTGTGCGCCGCCTCGTCCGGGAAACGCATCATCAGGTTGCGGTCGCGGCGCACGGCGTCCTTCTGGGCCACGGCGGCTTGATCCTGCAAGCGCTTGCGCTCTTCGGCCAGGGCGCGCTCTTCCGCGTTCATGCGCGGCGGCACGGTGCGCCGCTCGGAGCCATCGCGGTTGAGCAGGCGCTGCTCGCGGTCCAGGCATTCCGGGATGGGGCGGTCGGCCGTGTGGCGCTTGCCCTGGGCATCGACGCAGCTGTAGATGCCGCCAGATTGGGCATGCACCGGCCCCATGGCGCCCACCCAAGCCACCAGACCCGACACCGCAGCGATCACCACGCGCACCGCCGCCTGGCGCACCGGGTGGTGAACCAGCAGGGACAGTGTGGGCGCGCGATCGGAGGCGTCAGGCGTGGTCATGGGCGTTAGGTAAGGGATGGCATCGGTCGGGCGGCCCGTGCGTCGGGCATCTGACAGCACAGCGATCCCCATCGGCTCATCATAGAACGTAGAACGCCTCAAACACCGTACCGTTGACGGTAGGCCTGCACAGCCGGGCGGGCCGCCACCAGGGCAGGGTCGGACTGGCCGTCCAGGAAGCCCATCAGGTCGGCCAGCGTGGCGATGGCGACCACCGGCAGGCCGTACTGGCCCTGCACCTGCTGCACGGCGCTCTCTGCGGCGTCCTGGCCGTTGGCCGTGGCTTTTTCCTGGCGGTCCAGGGCGATGGTCACACCACAGGGCGTGGCGCCAGCGGCCTTGATCATCTCGATGGACTCGCGCACGGAGGTGCCCGCCGAGATCACGTCGTCGATGATGAGCACGCGGCCTTGGACGGGCGCACCGACCAGGGTGCCGCCTTCACCGTGGTCCTTGGCTTCCTTGCGGTTGTAGGCGAAGGGTTTGTTGTGCCCCAGGCGCGCCAGCTCGATGGACACGGCCGCAGCCAGGGTGATGCCTTTGTAGGCCGGGCCGAAGAGCATGTCGAACTGCAGGCCCGAGGCGATCAGGCGGCGTGCATAGAATTCAGCCAGGCGGCCCAGCTTGGCGCCGTCATCGAACAGGCCGGCGTTGAAGAAATAAGGCGACAGCCGACCTGCCTTGGTTTTGAACTCCCCGAAGCGCAGCACCTTGGATTCAACGGCGAAGGCCACGAAATCTTGGGCCAGGGTGTCTAGTGCGGGGGCGTTGCTCATGATGGTGGTGCGCTGTGTTTCGACTGGTCTCTTTCAACCTCAATGGCATCCGTTCGGCGGCCAACAAGGGCATGTTGCAGTGGGCTGAAAGCCACGGCGCCGATTGTATGGGCGTGCAGGAGCTCAAGGCCCAGGCCGCGGACCTCACCCCCCAACTTCAAAACGTGGGGGGCATGCCGGGCCACTTCCACCATGCTGAAAAGAAGGGCTACTCGGGCGTGGGGCTGTACAGCCGCACCGAGCCTTCGGATGTCATCGTGGGCCTGGGGGCATCCGACAACGGTGAGTTCGACGCAGAAGGCCGCTACGTGGAGATGCGCTTCGACAAACCGGGTCGCAAGCTGTCCATCATCAGCTGCTACTTCCCCTCGGGCTCCAGCAGCGAAGAGCGCCAGGAGGCCAAGTTCCGCTTCCTGGACGTGATCGAGCCGCACCTGGCGCGGCTGCGCGGCGAGCGCGAGTTCATCCTGGTGGGCGACGTCAACATCGCCCACCACGAAAAGGACCTCAAGAACTGGAAGGGCAACCTCAAGAACTCAGGCTTCCTGCCTGAAGAGCGCGCCTGGATGACCAAGCTGCTGGCGCCCGATGGCGCCACCCGACTGGTCGACGTCTACCGAGGACTGCACCCCGAGACCACCGACGAGTGCTACACGTGGTGGAGCAACCGCGGCCAGGCCCGGGCCAAGAACGTGGGCTGGCGCATCGACTACCACCTGGCCACCCCGGCCCTGGCCGAGACCGCCAAAGCGGCTGCCGTCTACAAGGACCAGTGGTTCAGCGACCACGCGCCCCTGACCATCGACTACGACTTCAAGCTCTGAGCGGCGCCCCCGCCGTCAGCTCAGCCCCCGCCAAGCTGGCGCCGGGATGCGGTCGGTTTCACCCGGGATGGGGTCGAAGCCGCCCGCCGCCCAATCGGCCGCAGCCCGCTCGATCAAAGCCGGATCGGTTGCCACGAAGTTCCACCACATGCGCACCGGCTGGGCCAGGGGCTGACCGCCGATCAGCACCAGGCGCGCGCCCTCGGCGCCCGCCCGCAGGGACACCGGCGCCCCGGCAGGCAGCACGGCCATTTCGCGTGGTGCAAGTGGCTC
>NZ_DCXA01000048.1:17039-22215 GCF_002328915.1 Aquabacterium sp. UBA2148 | reverse complement strand
GCAGGTCGGGGTGCAGTCGTTTGGCCCTGCCCATCAAGGCGGCCGCGTCAGGTTCCATCACAGCTCAAGCAAACAAGCAACGGCAAGACTCAGGCTGTCTCTCCGGCAGCCGGCACATCACTCACCTGCCCCAGGTTGAGGTCCAACGAAAGCGCCTCGATCGCCGCAGCGCTGGGTTGAGGCACCTGGGCCACGTCGGCCTGCGCGCTGGGGTCGGCCATCTCACCGAGCTGATCCATCAGCGTTTGCAGGCGAGTCTGCAACTGCAGCACACGCTCATCTTGCGCTTGCACTTCCTGCAGACGGGTGTCGAGTTCGTTCGAGGCCGACTGGATTCGATCAAGCGACTCGTAACGGCGCTTGAAGTTGCGACGACGCTCGCGCAACTGGCTGTCGACCTGGGCCGAAGCCGTCTTGTTCCACAGCTCGATGTCGTTGCTGATGGTCTCGAAGACCACGCGCAGACGCGAGATCAGCATGCGGCGGAACTGCTCCTGAAAGCCAGGCTGCGCCAAGCGGAAGGCCTGGCTCAGCCCCAGGTACTGCACGTAGTTGCGCTCGATGAGGTTGAGGTCATCGGTGTACTTGCGCACATCCAGCGGCACATCGGCCACCAGGCTGAAGCCGAACTCGGCGTTCAGGCGCGAGAACGAAGCCACCAGCATCGCGTGGATCTCGTCGTTGCGCTGCTGCGCCTGCTCGATGAGCTCACGCAGGCGGGCACACAGATCGACGAAGGCTTTGCGGGCCCCAAGGGGCAACCAGGAGCCACCCAGCACCTGCTGCAGCACGTCGACTTCCTGACGCAAGCGCTCGGAGGACAGGTCATGCAACATGCTGCGCAGCATGCGCGCGTGGATGCTGCGCATGGCGTGCAGGCGTGCCGTGCACTGCTCGAACTCGGCCGCCTCGGCCTGCACCCGCTGGATCATCAGCTGGACCTTGCCCGAGCTCTTGCCGCGCAGGCCACGCAATTCGTGCAGCTGGTCGGCATGCAGGCGCCGCATTTCACCGAAGCGACGCGTGAGCTGCTGCTGGAACTGTTGGGCCCCCGACCACGAGGCCTGGGCCAGGTTGTCTCGGCGCCTGGGCAGCAAACCTTCGGACAGGGCGTGCTCGAAAGATTCCAGGCGACTCTGAACCAAGCCTTGCGCGTCACCCGTCAGGCGGGCCGCAAGGGCCTGGCGCGCAGAAATCGGGAACACGTTCTCCGTCGGGATCTCGAGGGTCTGGGCAACGCTTGCGCACTGGCGGGTGATGACCTGCTGCACCTGTTCGGGCGTGCTCAGCGGGTCGGCCAGCGTGTCGATCTTGTTGAGCACCACGTAGCGGGCCAGTGCTGGACCACTGAGGTGGTCGCGCCAGATGTCGAGGTCTGACTTGGTCACGCCCGTGTCGGCCCCCAGGATGAACACCGTGGCGTGAGCCTGCGGCAACAGACCCAGTGTCAGCTCAGGCTCGGTGCCGATGGCGTTGAGCCCCGGGGTGTCGAGCACCACCAACCCTCGCTTGAGCAGCGGATGAGGCAGGTTGATGCGCGCGTGGCGCCAGACCGGCACTTCGACCTGGCCATCGGCAGACAAGGGCGGGTTGTCTGCAGGGCGCTCGGCGTCCCAGAAACCCAGTGCCGTGGCCTCTTCGGGCGAGACCATGCGGGTGCGCATGACTTCTGCCAGGGCCTTGGCCATTTCATCGGGGTTGGCGAGGTCCAGCACATGCCAGGTCCAGGCCTGGGGCTGCACACGGTACTCGGCCAGCGACGTGGCTTCCAGCCGCGTCTCGATGGGCAGCAACGACAGGCCCACCGGGTCCTCTGCGTCATACCCTAGCTCGACCGGGCACATGGTGGTGCGCCCAGCCGAAGCAGGCATCATGCGACGCCCTTTGTCAGAGAAAAAGATGGCGTTGATGAGCTCGGACTTGCCGCGAGAGAACTCGGCCACGAAGGCCACCATGAGCTTCTCGCCAGACAGCCTGCGACGCATGGCCTCGAACCACTCCGCCGAGCCATCGTCGAGCAAATCGTGTTCACGCGCGAAGCGGGCCAACGCGGCCAACCGGGCATCGGTTTCGAGGCGCCATTGACCAAAGGCGTCAAGGTGGCTGGCGAATGTCGGCTTCATGTGGTTGATCCTAGCGCATGGAACACCGCCCATTGCATCTGGTGCAAGCGAGTTTGGGACAAAAGGTACATCGTTATCGGCAGATGGCAGCCGATGCCCAATCGATTAATGCCCCGAAGCTGAGTCCAACTTCACGCCAACTCACCGGCGCTGACAGGTGCCGCAAAAGAAGGTCGAACGCTGGGCTTGCACGATGCGCCTGACGGGCGAGCCACAGGACCTGCAAGCCTGCCCCTCCCGGCCGTAAACCTGGGTCGCCAACTGAAAATGCCCCTGGCTCCCATGGGCGTCCCGGAAGTCACGCAAGCTGGAGCCACCTTGCTCGATGGCCTCGGCCAGCACGGCTTTGACCTCCTGGAGCAGGCGGGCCGCTCGTGGCCGACTCAGCTTGCCAGCCTGCAGCCGAGGGTCGATGCCCGCGCGAAACAAGGCCTCGCAAGCGTAGATGTTGCCCGCACCCACCACGATGTCTCCGGCCAGCAAAGCCTGCTTGATCGCGACGCGCTTGCCCACCAGCGCGGCATGAAAGTGCGCCGCGTCGAGCGCTGCATCGAACGGCTCCAGGCCCAAGCCCGCCAGCAGCCGGGCAGGCAGCCCATCGTCCAGCGACGCGCCCCAGATCACCGCCCCGAAGCGGCGCGGATCGGTCAGCCTGAGCACACCACGGTTGGTGTTGAGCTCGAAATGATCGTGCGGCCCAGGCTCGCCAGGCGACCACTTGAAAGCCAGCGAGCCCGACATGCCAAGGTGAATCAGCAGCCCGCCCGAGCGGTCGGCAGGAAGCACAAGAGGCAGCCACAGGTACTTGCCTCGGCGCACCACCTCGCCCACCAAACCGCCTCTCAACTCGTCCACATCCAGCCCGAGGGGCCAACGCAGCGGTTTGCCCAATTGAGCAGACAACACCTCGGCACCACAGATGCGCTGCGCAAAACTGCGGCGGGTGACCTCGACTTCCGGGAGCTCTGGCATGAGCGGGATCATAAAAGCTCGGCCGAGGCCCCACAGGCTCGATGTGGAATCGAGGGCACAGGCCCACCTCGACCGCACGCACCCGTTCATCCATCCCTAGAATGGCGCGAGCACCCTGGAGATTGCATGCTGCGTTCTGCGTTCCGCCCCATCAGCAACACCGCCCAAGCAGGCAACCACCCATCGGCATGGCCCGATCGGGCACTCGAGGCCAAGGGCCGACAACCCAAGCTCAAAAAGGGCGGACATCGCCCGACCCTGGCATGGATTGGGCTGAATCTGCTGATCGGAACCGCGCTCGCCGCCCCCATGCAGCCTCGCGAGGGCTGGCAGCAAACATTGGCGCAAGCCTCCCCCGCCGCGCCCCCAGCGCAGCCGGCCTCGACTCCTGCGGCGACCACACCCCCAACCCGCTCGGCGATGGACGCCAACCTGTTCTTCCAGGTGTTGGTCGCCGAGATCCAGGCCAACAGCGGTGACCCGGGTTCCGCCTACCAGATCTACCTCGAGGCCGCACGACGTCTGCAAAACGGTCAGCTCTACCAACGCTCGGTGGAGGTCGCGCTGCGCGCTCGCGCCGGCGAACAAGCCCTGACCGCGGCCAAGGCTTGGCGCCAAGCCCTGCCCCAATCTCGAGACGCAGCAGAGTTCAACACCCAAATCCTCATCGCCTTGGGTCGGAGCAAAGAATTGGCGCCCCCCTTGCGCGCGCTCATCCAGCTCACCCCGACCGAGCAACAAGCCCAACTGATGGCCAGCTTGCCGCGCAGCCTGGCACGCCTGCAGGACCGCGTGGCAGCCGCCCGCGTGATCGACGAAGCCACGCAGCCCTGGCGCAGCGCGCCCATGGAATCGGCCGCGGCCTGGGCCGCCAGCGCAGAAGCGTGGCTGATGGCCGGCCGCACCGACACCGCCATGGATGCCGCACGCCAAGCCTTGAAGCTCGACCCCGGCCAGCTCGGTGCCCAGTTGGTGGCCACCGACCTCATCGGCCAGCAAGCCGACGCCGAGGCCCTGGTCAAGTCACAGCTGACCCGCCAGGATGCCCCCCCGGTGCTGCGCCTGGCCTACGCTCGCAAACTGGCCACCGCCCAGCGTTACGCGGAATCTGCCGAGCAACTCGAAACCCTGATCGCCGCGCAACCCGATCAGGACAGCCACCGCGTGCTGCTCGCTGCCATCCGACTGGAGATGCGGCAGATCGACGCAGCCGAGGCCGTCATCAAGCCCGTCTTGCAAAAAGCCACCACCCCACCCAGCAAGGACCATGAACAGGCTTTCCTTCTGATGGCCCAGGTGGCGGACCGCCGCAATCAGACCGCAGAAGCCTTGCGCTGGCTGGACAAGGCCGACGCCAAGCACGAAAAGCTCGCGGTTCAAAGCCAGAAGGCTCGGTTGCTGGCCGCACAAGGCAAGCTGGCCGAGGCTCGCAACAACCTGCGCAAGCTGCCCGAAACCGAGGCCCGCGATGGCATCCTGAAGATCCAGACCGAAGCTCAACTGTTGCGCGAACTCAAGCAATGGCGCGAGGCCTGGAACGTGCTGGAGCAAGGCGCTCAGCGTTTCCCGGAAGACCCCGACCTGCTCTACGACCAGGCCATGGTTGCCGAAAAGCTCCAACGTTTTGAAGACCTGGAAAAGCTGTTGCGCAAGGTCATCGCCCTCGCTCCCGACAACGCAGGCGCTTACAACGCACTGGGCTACAGCTTCGCGGATCGCAACATCAACCTGCCAGAGGCGCGCAAACTCATCGAACAGGCCCTGGCCCTGCGTCCGAACGATGCCTACATCGTGGACAGCCTCGCCTGGGTCGCATTCCGCGAGGGCAAGCTCGACGAAGCCCGGCAGCTGCTGAGCCAGGCATATGCCAGCCGCCAGGATGCCGAAATCGCCGCGCACCTGGGCGAAGTGCTTTGGCTGCAGGGCGACCGCGAGGGTGCACTGAAACGCTGGCGCGAAGGTTTGGCCATCGACAAGAACAACGAGACCCTGAAAGAAACGGTGCAGCGATTCGGGGTTCAACCGTGACAGGCGCAAACCGCAGGCTTCGGCGCCGGACCTGGCTGCTGAGCGCCCTGGCG
>NZ_DCXA01000048.1:5529-16945 GCF_002328915.1 Aquabacterium sp. UBA2148 | reverse complement strand
TTGCGACCGCTTGCGCGCCCACCCCCCTCGCGCCGCTGCCACAGGCCGCCCCGGGCGGTGCCCGCATCGATGAAGCCTTGTTGTCCGACGCGCCTGCACCGAAGGCCAGCACCGCACCGGACGCCACCATGGCGCTGCAAGGTCAGATGGGCATCAAGCTCGGCGCCTGGCAGGACGAGCATGCGAGAGGCATGAGCTTCGGCTTCTTCTTTCAGGGGCAAGTCGAACGCGGCAGCCTCGCTCTCATGACACCACTGGGCAGCCAAGTCGCCCAGATCGACTGGACGCCCACCGCCGCCACCCTTCGCCGCGTCGGGCCCGGAGGTGGAGAAGACCTGCGCCGAGGCGGCATCGAGGAGCTGGCCGAAGCCGCCTTGGGCGAGGCACTGCCCCTTCAGACCCTGGTGCACTGGATGCAGGGGCGCCCCGATCCAGCGCTGCCTCACACCCCCCAAACCGAGGCAGGCCTGTTTGAACAAAGAGGCTGGCTCATCGACACGCGCGAACGCGCCCAAGGCCGCATCGTCGCCACGCGACACGGCCGCCCCGGCTTGCGCGATGCTCGCATTTCGGTGCGACTGGATCCCTGACACCACACGACATGCCCAGCCTCCATGACCTGGCAGCACCTGCCAAGATCAACCTGTTCCTGCATGTCACCGGCAAACGCCATGACGGCTACCACCTGCTTCAGTCCGTCTTTGTGCTGCTGGACTGGCATGACACCTTGCACATCGAGACCCGCGAAGACGGCCGCATCATCCGGCATGACCTCAACGTCCCGCTGCCCGCCGACGACCTGTGTGTGCGGGCCGCCCGCCTGCTCCAAGCAGAGGCTGGCACCCACGGCGGCTGCGACATCCACATCGAAAAGTCATTGCCGTGGGGCGCCGGACTGGGCGGCGGCAGCTCCGACGCCGCGACCGTTCTGCTGGCGCTGAACCGACTCTGGGGTCTGAACTGGTCAGCACAACGCCTCGAAGCCCTGGCCGTCAAGCTCGGTGCAGACGTGCCCTTCTTCGTGCGAGGCCGCAACGCCTGGGTCGAAGGCATCGGCGAGCAGATCACCCCCATCGAGTTGCCACCCGAGGTGTTCGACACGCCACTGGCGCTGCTCAAGCCCCCTGCTGCCATCCCGACCTCGGCGATTTTCGGCAGCCCTTTGCTCAAACGCGACACAGAGCACGCTATACTTGCCGCCTTTCTTGCAGCGCCAAAGCGCTTTGGTCGAAACGACCTGCAGGAGCCCGCCGAAGCCTGGCGCGAGACCGAGCCCCCACCCGCTGGGGATGCCGGCAGCCTCAGGCCCGAAGCGAGCGACGGCAGGCAAGTCAGCCAAGCTTTGAGCGCCATGCAGAACCGCTTCGGCAACAGCCGGATGACCGGTTCGGGCAGCACGGTGTTTTCATGGGTCAACCATGCACAGACGCCCCACCCCGAGCAGGTCCTTCAGGCGATTGAGGCGAGCCTGCATGGAGGCCACTGGGTCGGTCGCGTCTGTCGCGTGTTGCCGTGTCACCCTTTGCTTCACCTGATTGGCAGCGATGCGGCCAAGCCATGACGAAGCGAAGCAAAAACACAACAACTTGCAATCACAGTCAAAAACGGGCTAGAATGTGAGTCTCTCGTCAAGAGAGCAGATTACAAGGTTGCGAGACACAAAGCTTCGGCGAGTGACTTGAAACCTGTGTAGGGGAATCGCCAAGTTGGTTAAGGCATCGGATTTTGATTCCGACATACGAGGGTTCGAATCCTTCTTCCCCTGCCAAATTTTCCAGGTGATCGGTTGCAACACGCAAACTGACCACCGACTTGCCCCAAGCCTGCCACCCTCAAAGGTGATGTCTGGGCGATGGCCAAGGCAAGCCCTGGTGAACACCAGCTGCGCATGCCGGGCTTCCTCGACGGGCAAGTGAAGGGCAAGACGTTTTCGCAGCCACCACCGTCACGCCCGCCATGCTTTCCGACACCGTACTGTTCACTGGCAATGCCAACCCGGCCCTCACCCAGGAGATCGCCACCCAGCTCGGCGTTTCGCTCGGCAAGGCATCCGTGGGTCGTTTCTCCGATGGTGAAACCACCGTCGAGATCCAGCAGAACGTGCGCGGCCGCGACGTGTTCGTCGTGCAGTCCACCTGCGCGCCCACCAACGACAACCTGATGGAACTGCTGATCATGGCCGACGCGCTCAAGCGCGCTTCCGCCCAACGCATCACGGCCGTCATCCCCTACTTCGGCTACGCTCGCCAGGACCGCCGCCCGCGCTCGACCCGCGTGCCCATCTCAGCCCGCGTGGTTGCCAACATGCTTGAAGCAGTCGGCGTCTCCCGCGTGCTGACCATGGACCTGCACGCCGACCAGATCCAGGGTTTCTTCAACATCCCGGTCGACAACATCTACGCCTCCCCGGTGCTGCTGTCCGACCTGCAGTCCAAGAACTACACCGACCTGGTGGTGGTCTCGCCCGACGTCGGCGGCGTGGTGCGCGCACGCGCCCTGGCCAAGCAACTCGGCTGCGACCTGGCCATCATCGACAAGCGCCGCCCCAAGGCCAACGTCTCGGAAGTGATGCACGTCATCGGTGAGATCGAAGGCCGCAACTGCGTGATCATGGACGACATGATCGACACCGCCGGCACCCTGGTCAAAGCCGCCGAAGTGCTGAAAGAGCGCGGCGCCAAGAGCGTCTACGCCTACTGCACCCACGCCGTGTTCTCGGGCCCGGCCATCGAGCGCATCAAGGCCTCTCACCTCGACGAGGTCGTCATCACCAACACCATCCCGCTGAGCGAAGCCGCCAAGGGCACGCCCAAGATCCGCCAACTCAGCACCGCCTTCCTGTTTGCCGAAACCATCCGTCGCATCACCGACGGCGACTCGGTGACCTCCCTCTTTTCGGAACAGAACAACAACTTCTGATTTCGAAAATCCTCGGTTGCTTCAGCAATGCAGCGGCCTTTTTCCAAGCGCCTGGTCGCGGGCGCTTCACTCAACTGGAGTACTTCCATGAAATTCACCGCTTTCGAGCGCAACGTGCAGGGGACCGGAGCGAGCCGCCGCCTGCGTGACGCTGGCAAGACCCCCGGCATCGTCTACGGCGCCGGCAAGGCCCCCGTCGTCATCGAACTGGACCACAACGCGCTGTACCACGCCATGCGCAAAGAGGCCTTCCACTCGTCCATCCTCGAGATGGACCTGGGCGGCACGGTCGAAAAGGTCCTGCTGCGCGACTACCAGAAGCACCCGTACAAGCAACTCGTGTTGCACGTGGACTTCCAGCGCGTTGACGCCACCACCCGCATCCACAAGAAGGTGCCCGTGCACTTCGTGGGCGAGGCCGACGCTCCTGCCGTCAAGCTGGACAAGTGCCTGATCAACCACGTGACCACCGAACTGGAAATCGAGTGCCTGGCTGAACAGCTGCCCGAATTCCTGACGCTGGACCTGAGCAAGGCCGTCAAGGGCCAAGTCTTCGGCGTGGAAGACCTGGGCCTGGCTGCCCACATCAAGCTGATCACCCACGGCCGCAAGGCCCCGACCCTGGCCACCGTGGTCGAGCCGGTGGAAGAAGTGATCGCTGCTCCGGTGGTCGCCGAACCCGCCAAGGGCAAGAAGAAGAAGTAATCTTCCTCCCCTGCCTGACAAGGCCTCCAAAGCCATGTGCTTTGAGTCAAGCCCCGCTTTGGCGGGGCTTTTCTTTTTCTGACCTGATCGCGAACAATCGCCGCCATCATGATTCGACTGTTTGTCGGCCTGGGCAACCCAGGCACCGAGTACGAAGACACCCGCCACAACGCCGGCTTCTGGTACATCGACGGCCTGGCCCGGCGCCTGGGTGTGTTCCTGCAGCCTGATCGGGCCTACCACGGTCTGGTCGCGCGGGCCAACACGCCGCAGGGCCCGGTGTGGCTGCTGCAGCCGCAAACGTACATGAACCTCTCGGGCAAGTCGGTGGGAGCGCTGGCTCGCTTCTTCAAGGTGAACCCCGACGAGGTGCTGGTGGCCCACGACGAGCTCGACCTGCTGCCAGGTCAGGTCAAGCTGAAAAAGGGCGGCGGCCACGCCGGCCACAACGGCCTGCGCGACATCCACGCTCAACTGGGCTCACCCGATTACTGGCGGCTGCGCCTGGGCATCGGGCACCCCGGCGTCAAGCACGAGGTCGCGGCCTTCGTGCTGCGCAAGCCTCCGCAAGCCGAACGCGAGTCCATCTTCAAGTGCATCGACCAATCGCTCGACGCCACCGAAGCATTCCTCAAGGGTGAGATGAACGAGGCCACCAAGGTCATCCACGCCGGACCTCAACGACCCAAGCCACCGCGCAAGGAGCCCCTGCCTGCGCAGTGCAAAGACAGCGAGGCGGGGGGCAACTGAAACGCACCATGCACCTCGCCACCACCGCCCTCGCCTGCCCATCGCGCACCAGCCATGCTTTGCTGGTGTGGCTGATGTCGCTGATGGCTTGCGCTCTTCTCGGCACGCCAACGAGCGGGTCGGCACAGACCGACCAGGTGTGGCGGTGCGTGTCCAGCGAAGGCGGGGCAGCCTACCAGTCCACGCCTTGCCAGAGCGGCGGTCGAGTCCTGCCCGCGAGCAAGGGCCCGTCGCCAGAAGACCAGCGAGCGTCTGCACAGGTGGCCAAGCGGGAGGCCGATCTGGCACGCACCATGGGCCGGCAACGCATCAGGCACGAGAAAGCCCGCGCCAACGCCCACGCCAGCCTGAGCGGTTCAGTCCGACAAGTCAGCGTTGGCCAGCCAGCCGCCAGCCATCTCAAGGCAAGCGAACGACGCAGGGCGCGAGCCAACAACAGGCACGCACGACAGCACCGCAACGACGTGTTCAGGGCCGAGGTCCCAAGTCCGCGCAAACGATCAGGTCAGGCTTCTCACGCAGGAGCGGCTTCGGCGCCCCCACCTTGAGCAGCCAGCGCCTGCAGGCCCTGGTACTTGATCATCAACTGCTCGGCGGTTTCCACGCGCAAGGGGTCGACCGGGATGCATTCGACCGGGCACACCTGCACGCACTGAGGCTCATCGAAGTGCCCGACGCACTCAGTGCAACGGTTGGGGTCGATCACGTAGATGGTCTCGCCCATCGAGATGGCCTGGTTGGGGCACTCGGGCTCACAGACGTCGCAGTTGATGCACTCTTCGGTGATCTTCAGGGCCATCGTGGCGAGCCTATCGAGAAGTCAGCGAGGCCGCGCCGGCACCACGCTGGCGAGAGGCCAGCTTGTCCTGCAGCCGCTGGAGCACGCTGGGTGCCACGAACTTGGACACGTCCCCACCCAGCATCGCGATCTCGCGCACGAAGGTGCCCGAGACAAACTGGTACTGATCGGAGGGCGTGAGGAACACCGTTTCGACGTCCGGCATGAGCTGGCGGTTCATGCCGGCCATCTGGAATTCGTATTCGAAGTCGCTGACCGCACGCAGGCCCCGCACCACCACCTGACCGCCGTGCTGGACCACAAAGTCGCGAAGCAGGCCATCAAAGGCCATGACTTCGACGTTGCCATGCTCGCTCGCGAGCTCCTGGGCCATGGCCAGTCGCTCTTCGACGGTGAACAAGGTCTTTTTGTGGTGTCCCGCAGCCACCGCCAGGATGAGGCGACCAAAGAGCCGGCTGGCGCGCCGCATGAGGTCAGCGTGCCCCAGCGTCATGGGGTCGAAGGTGCCTGGGTAGATGGCGGTCAACACTTGTGGTGGGTTCAATCGGTGCTCCATTAGAGGCGACGAGAGCGCCGCCAGTGTAAGGCTCAGTCGGTCGAAGCAACCGCAGGCTGGGAGAAGGCCTCGCGGCGAAACAGGTGAAAGTGCACTGCACCGGCCTGTCCGTGACGATGGCGGCTCAGAGCGTGCAACCAAGCGCAGGCCCCAGCATCCGCCGTTGATGCCGGCCCGCCCAGCTCGTGGGGTGCCTCGACATAGATCCATCCGCCCTCGGGCACGCAGGTGCAGGCGGCATCCAAGGCTGCGTCAAAAAGGCCTTCGTCAAAAGGTGGGTCCAGCAAGACCAGGTCAAAAGCCTGCCGGGCAGACGGCATCCAGCTCAGGGCATCGGCCTGCAACACCTCCAGGCGCTGCCCTGGCTGGGCTGAAGTGCCTTGCGTCAGGCGTTGAACGACGGCTTTGAGCGAGCGCACCAGGGTGGCATCGCGCTCGACCAGGGTCACGCGTTCGGCGCCTCGCGAGGCGGCCTCCAAGCCAAGGGCCCCAGAGCCGGCAAAAGCATCCAGCACACGCCAGCCGGAGAGGTCCTGGCCCAGCCAGTTGAAAAGGGTCTCTCGCACACGGGCAGGCGTCGGGCGCAAGCCTGCTGCAACGGGCACGGGCAGGGGCGTTCGTTTCCACCGGCCACCAATGAGGCGCACTTCCTGGGTCGAGCTCGCGGCCACGCGTTGCGCCGAGCGAGCCTGGCGCTCGCGGACACCCTGGGTCGCATCGGGGCGGTCGGCTGGGCCGCGAGGGTGGCGGGGGGAGCGTGGTGGCATGGCGTGTCGTGCAGGAGCGCGCATTGTAGAGAAGCGCCCCTCTACAATCCTGCACATGTTCAGTTTCATCAAGAAAAAGCTGGGGTGGGGCGCGGCTCAGCCTGATGCCACCCCGAGCGAGGCGCTACCCACCGACGGCGCACAGGGCAAGGCAAGCGCGGCCGAATCGGCAGCGCCGCCCAAGCAGTCGCCCAGCGACACCGACTTGTTGCCTCGCGCAACGGCGGCGAGCGCCACCACGCCTGCGACGAACGCCGCCCCTGCCGCGGTGGCCGATGCGCAGCCCGTGGTGACGAGCGCCGAACCTGCGCGCCGCTCCTGGCTCGACAAGCTGCGCAACGGCCTGCGCAAGACCGGCTCCAGCATCGCACAGGTCTTCACCGGCACGCAGATCGACGACGCGCTGTACGAAGAGCTCGAAGCCGCCCTGTTGATGGCCGACGCAGGCGTGGCCGCCACCGAGCACCTGCTGCAAGACCTCAAGCACCGCGTCAAGGAGGCCAAGGCCACGGACCCTGCGCAGGTCAAGGGCCTGCTGATCGACGCCATCACCGATTTGCTGCAGCCGCTCGAGAAAAGCCTGGAGGTGGGTGAGCACACCCCGACGGTCATCATGGTCGCGGGCGTCAACGGCGCGGGCAAGACCACGACCATCGGCAAGTTGACCCGTCACCTCTCGGATGCTGGCCAACGGGTGCTGCTGGCCGCCGCCGACACCTTCCGCGCGGCTGCGCGCGAGCAGTTGCTGGTCTGGGCCGATCGCAACCGCGTCGACATCGTCAGCCAGGACGGCGGAGACCCGGCGGCCGTGACCTTCGATGCCGTTCAGGCAGGCAAGGCTCGCGGTTGTGACGTGGTCATCGCCGACACCGCAGGCCGACTGGCCACGCAACTGCACCTGATGGACGAGCTCAGCAAGGTCAAGCGCGTGATCGGCAAGGCCATGGACGGCGCCCCCCACGAGGTGCTGCTGGTGGTCGATGGCAACACGGGCCAGAACGCGCTGGCACAGGTCAAGGCCTTCGATCAGGCCCTGGGCCTGACCGGCGTGATCATCACCAAGCTGGACGGCACGGCCAAGGGCGGTGTGCTGGCTGCCATCGCGCTTTGGTCGCGCGAGCGCCAGGCGACGGTGCCGGTTTACTTCATCGGCGTGGGTGAAAAACTGGAAGACCTGCAAACCTTCCAGGCACGAGAGTTCGCCCAGGCGCTGTTGAGCTGATCAACCTGCGCCGGCGGTTCGCTGGGGCGGCGCAACAGGTCAGGCCTTTTCAGCAACGCGGGTGCCCTGGGCCCCGTCGAGCGGCATGCGCCCCGAATCGAGGTCCATGTCGTCGAACCACGTCGACGGTGGGGGCTCCTTGCGTTCGCCGTCGGCGCCACCGCTGGCCTCCCACTCGTCCATGGCCTCGTCGATGACCACGTCGATCGCCCGCTCCTGCAGCGAAAGCCCTTCGAAGTTGCCGCCGCCCTGCAGCGAGGCCACGACGGCCGCAGCTTCCGCGTCGCGACGCGCCGTGTCGTTGCCCGACTGGCTCTGCGGCCCGGTGCTGGCTGTGGCAGCGCCCAGGATGGCCTCGCGGGCCACCACCGGCCCTGGCAAAGCACCTTCCAGCCAGATGTGAACCGGGATGCGCGCGCCATCGAGCACGCGATCCATGCGCGCATGCCGACGGCGGGCGCGCTCGTTTTCTTTTGAAGCAGGCTGGCGCACCTCGACCACGGCGATCACCTGGGACTGAGCGTCACAGACGACCAGGTCAGCGCACAGAGAGCCGACGCGACGCAACCACTCCGAATACGGGTTGCGGGTGGGCACCTTGATGAATCGGGCCACCGGCACCTGCCCCAGCACCATGTGATCGGGCAGCGCCCGGCGCAGGACGTGCCAGGCTTCCCGCTCGTGGGCGGTCAACACACGCGTGGCCACGGGAGCCCAGTCGATCAAGGTGTCGAGTTGATCGGGGGTTCGCTCTCCTCGGCCCCGAGACAAGCCCAGGCGCCTTCCTTTGCCCGCGTCGCGCTGTTCCCGACGAGCCGATGCATCGGAGCGATCGTCATCACGACCGGCCTTTTCAGACCTTCGGCGCGCGGCACGCGAGGCCCGCGCACGCTGCGAAGCGGCGCGCTGACGCACCACCCACAAAGCCGCAGCCAGCCCCAAGGTGCCCACGCCTGCCAGCCACATGGGCCACATCGAAACGACGTCCATACCAAACCTTTCCAACTCGGTCGTGGGTGAAGCCACCCACATCCGCCGGATCATCGGCTGTTCAGGCGATGACTGAAGGCCACCTCAACCAAGCGGTACAGACGTCACATCCGCTAACAGGTGTGCAAAAGTTGGCGGTCAGGCTGAAATGCGGCTCAGCGGCTCAGCGTCCCATGCCGGGCAAGCCCTTCATGCCGCCCATGCGTTTCATCATCTTGAACAGGCCGCCACCCTTCATCTTTTTCATCATCCCCTGCATCTGGTCGAACTGGTTGAGCAGGCGGTTGACGTCCTGAATCTGCACCCCCGCACCGGTTGCGATGCGGCGCTTGCGGCTGGCCTTGCTCTTGCCATCCATCAGCAAAGAGGGCTGGGCGCGCTCCTTGGCGGTCATCGCGTTGATGATGCCTTCCATGCGGCGCATGTCGCGCTCGGCCTTGCCCATGTCGGCCTGTCCGGCCTTGGCGGCGATCTCGGTGGGCAGCTTGTCGATCAGGCCCGAGAGGCCGCCCATCTTCTTCATCTGGCTGAGCTGCGAGAGGAAGTCGTTGAAGTCGAAATCGGCGCCGGACTTGACCTTCTCGGCCAGCTTCTGCGCGGCCTCGATGTCGACGCCCTTTTGCACCTCTTCGACCAGGGCCACGATGTCGCCCATGCCGAGCACGCGGCCGGCGTGGCGCTCGGCGTCGAACACCTCCAGGCCGTCGATCTTTTCGGACACACCGGCGAACTTGATCGGCACGCCGGTGACCTGGCGCACAGACAGCGCCGCGCCACCGCGCGAGTCACCATCGAGCTTGGTGAGCACGACGCCGGTCAGCGGCAGCGTGTCCTTGAAGGCCTTGGCGGTGTTGACGGCGTCCTGGCCCTGCATGGCGTCGACCACGAACAGGGTTTCGACCGGGCTGAGCTGGGCGTGCAGGGCCTTGATCTCGGCCATGAGCGCTTCGTCGATGGCCAGTCGGCCGGCGGTGTCCACCAGCAGCACATCGAAATAATGGCGGCGGGCGTGATCGACTGCCGCAGCCGCTATGTCGGCTGGCTTCTGATCGGGCGTGGAAGGGAACCACTCGGCGCCGGCCTGCGCCGTCACCGTCTTGAGCTGCTCGATGGCGGCAGGGCGATAAACGTCGGCCGAGACCGTCAGCACCTTCTTCTTGCGCTTTTCGATCAGGTGCTTGGCGAGCTTGGCGGTGGTGGTCGTCTTGCCGGCGCCCTGCAGACCGGCCATCAGGATGATGGCGGGCGGCTGGGTGGCGAGGTTGATGTCGGCGATGCCCTCGCCCATCGTCGCGGCCAGCTCTTTCTGGACGATGCTGACGAGCACCTGCCCGGGCGTCAGCGAGGCGATGACCTCCTGGCCCAGCGCTTTGTCCTTGACGCGGGCGACGAAGTCGCGCACCACAGGCAGCGCGACGTCGGCTTCCAGCAGGGCCATGCGAACCTCGCGCAGCATGTCCTGCACGTTGGATTCGGTGATGCGGGCCTGCCCGCGCATGGTTTTGACCAGGCGACTGAGGCGTTCGGTGAGGTTGGAAGCCATGAAGAAGCGCTTTGCTCTCGTAAACTGATCACATGATTTTATCGCCCACCTTCTGGCCCAGCGTGTTGGCCGTCATCGGCTACGCCGTGGCCATCGGCTGGCCCCAGCGCGCCGAGCAGACCGGACACCGCGTGCCCACGGTGCTGGCGGCTTTCTGCCTGCTCGCCTGGCTGTCGCAGGCGGTGGCCATCGGGGTGGACGTACTGGCGCTCGATGCCCCCCAGGCGGGCGCCCGCTTCGGTTTCGCGCCTGCGCTGTCGGTCACGTCGTGGCTGGTGCTGGGCGTGTACGCCCTGGAAAGCCGCCGCCTGGGCCTGCCTGCTGTGCGCCAGACCTTGGCCCTGCTGGCCGCTGTGAGCGTGGTGCTGGCCTGGGTCTTCCCCGGACGGACCCATGCGGCCGGCCAGATCGATGCCTGGGCCCCCTTGCACTGGGTCACGGGGTTTGCCTCCTACGGCCTGATCGGCGCAGCCCTGCTGCATGCGGTCTTGCTGACGCACGCCGAGCGCCGCCTGCGCTCCGGCACAGCAGGCTCAGGTCAGATCCCCTCACCTCACCGGCCCGCCGGACAAGCGCTGGGCATGCCGCTGCTGCGGCTGGAATCCTTGACCCTGAAGTTCGTGGCTGCGGGCTTCGCGATGCTGAGCCTGACCCTGTTGCTGGGTGCCGCCTTCACATCGCCTTGGAAGTGGGATCACAAAACCATCTTCTCGGTCCTGTCATGGTGCGTCTTTGCCGTCTTGCTCGTTGGCCGCGCCCGTTTCGGCTGGCGTGGCAGGCAGGCCATCCGCTGGTTGATCGCGGGCTCGCTGCTGCTGTTGCTGGCCTACGTGGGGTCGCGCTTCGTGCTCGAGATCCTGCTTCACCGTCCTGCTGCCTGAAGGGCCCTCATGCTGAAGTTCCTCCTGCTGGCTGCGTTGGTGCTGTGGCTGCTGTATTCGCCTGGCGTGCGCAAGCTGCTGCGCGGCGTTCGATCCAGTGAGCCTGCGCAGCCGCCGCGCCCGGCCCAGGCCAAGCCTGAACCAACCCAAACGACCGCCATGGTCCCCTGCGCGCACTGCGGCGTTCACCTGCCGGCCAGCGAGGCCCTCGTCAACGGGCAAGGCCAGCCCTTTTGCAGCGAAGCACACCTCCAGGTGGCCCGCCGCCCCGGCTGACCCGACAT
>NZ_DCXA01000048.1:3204-5503 GCF_002328915.1 Aquabacterium sp. UBA2148 | reverse complement strand
CCCGACATGCCCGCCTCGCCATCAAAAGCCCACGCCGGCGCTGCGCAGGCGAACTCCTGGTTCGGCCCACCGGACGGCGTCGACAGCACCCTCATCCAGGAAGCGTTTGGTGGCCGTGGATGGAGCGGGATTGGCAGCGCCCCGCCCTCTCAGCCCACATCCGAAGCAGCGGGTGCGCCCTACTTTTTCCGGGTCTACCGCGCCTTCCTCAACGCCCGAGCCGTCCTGGCACTCACCCTGCTGGGGCTCATCGGTGTGCTCCACGCCGCCGGCACCGAAACACCAGGCTGGATGAAATGGATGACGCTGGGCTATGCCGGGCTGGCCTGGCTGGTGTGGTGGTGGCCCAGTCAACGCCGCCCCGCACCGGCCCAGCAATCGACACTGCGTCCGCGTCAGGTGCTGGGCAGCGTTGGCGTGGACCTGGCCTTCTTTTCCGGGTTGCATTACCTGACCGGCTCCTCGGTCAACTCGCAGGCCCTGCTGGTGCTGCCCGTGCTGATGGCGGGTGTGCTGATGCCGCGCATCATGGCCCTGGGCACGGCCGCCGTGGCGACCCTGAATCTGCTGGGATCCGCCGCGCTGCAACTGGTCCAGGGGCAAACCCAGATCACGCAGCTCATGACCCAGGCCGGGCTGACCGGCATCGGCCTGTTCGCCATCGCGATCCTGGCCAACGAGTTGGCCACTCGGCTGGCCCGGGAAGAACGCAGCGCCCGAGGCAGCCTGGAGCTGGCGCGTCAGCAGGCCGAACTCAATCGCCTGGTGCTCGACGAAATGACAGAGGGCGTGATGGTGGTCGACCGGCGAGGTCGCGTGCGCACCGCCAACCCGGCGGCGCGGCGCCTGCTGTCGGCCCACCGCATCGCCTCGAACGCCCCTTTCCAGCTGCGTGGCGTGCCTGCCTGGCACCCCCTGGTCGAGGCCGTCGAACGCGCCATCAACCACCCGCTGCAGGCAGAGGGCGGACAGGAAATCCGCCTGCGCTTTGACGACCAGTCGCAGCGTGAGTTGCGACTGCGGGTGCGCTTCACCCGCAGCCCGGCTCCACCCCAGCAGGACGCGCGCAGAGAAGACATGTGCGTGATGCTGCTGGAAGACCTGCGCACCGTGCGCGCGCGCCAACGCCAGGACAAACTCGCCTCCATGGGCCGGATGTCGGCCGGCATCGCCCACGAAATCCGCAACCCCCTGGCCGCCATCGCCCAGGCGAATGCCCTGCTGGCCGAGGACGCCCTCCAGCCCGGCCAGCAAAAGCTCACCCAGATGATCGGCTCCAACGTCGATCGACTCAAACACATCGTTGACGACATCCTCACCGTGGCCCCAGGCGTGCGCCCGCCTGCGCCCGCCATCGACCCCGTCGAAACGGTGATGGCCATCTGCAACGAATGGCGCAGCACCCACCGCATCGCCACCGGCGTCGACAGCCTGTTTGAAATCGATGTGAGTGGGTGCCACCCTGGCCCCAAACAGATCCCGTTGCGGGTTCGCTTCGAGCCTGAGCACCTGCAACGTGTGCTGGTCAACCTGCTCGACAACGCCCTGCGCTACAACAGCGGAGAGCCTGGCGCCATCCTGCTGAGCCTGCGCTGGCTGGCCTCGGTCACGCCGGAGGGTTTGCTGATGCTGTCGGTGGGCAACGATGGAGAGCCCATCCAGCCCGACACCGAGCGCGCCCTGTTCGAGCCCTTCTTCTCGACCAGCAGCCGAGGCACTGGACTGGGCCTGTACATTTCCCGAGAATTGTGTGAGAGGCACGGTGCGAGCATCGACTACCGCCAACACCCTCCCTCCGTTCGCCACCGCAACGAGTTCTTCATCACGATGCCCGTCGACTCCCCGGCTGACAGCCCGTTCACCGCATGAGCGCACCCTCCCGCCACCGCCTGCTGGTCGTCGACGACGAGCCTGATCTGCGCACCTTGTACGAACTGACCCTGCTGCGCGAGGGCTACCACATTGAAACCGCTGGCTGCGTTGAAGACGCCTGGCAGCTGCTCAGCGAGCAAGCGTTCAGCGCCATCATCACGGACATGCGCTTGCCCGATGGCGAAGGACTCGACCTGATCCGCCGCCTCGACGCCGCAGGCCGGCCCGAAAAGAGCATCGTCATCACCGCCTACGGATCGGCCGAAAACGCTGTCAGCGCGCTCAAGGCAGGCGCCTACGACTACCTCACCAAGCCGGTTGACCTCAAACAGTTCCGCAGCGTGGTGGCATCGGCGCTGCAAGCCCGCGAGGACTCGGCCACCACCGCGCCAACGCCACCTCAGCCCGAACAGCGCACCCGCCCCCG
>NZ_DCXA01000048.1:2301-3104 GCF_002328915.1 Aquabacterium sp. UBA2148 | reverse complement strand
GACTGGCAGGGCACAGCCCCGCCATGCAGCAGGTGCGGGTGCTCATCGACAAGGTCGCCCGCAGCATGGCACCCGTGTTGTTGTGGGGTGAGTCGGGCACAGGCAAAGAGCTGGTGGCCCGCGCCATCCACGACTGCAGCAGCCGTGGCGCAGCCCCGTTCATCGCGGTCAACTGCGGCGCCATCCCGGAGCAACTGCTCGAAGCCGAGTTCTTCGGCTTCCGCAAAGGCGCCTTCACCGGCGCCACCGAAGACCGCGCCGGTTTTTTCCAGGCCGCGCATGGCGGCACGCTCTTCCTCGATGAAATCGGCGACCTGCCACTGGCCATGCAATCGAAACTGCTGCGCGCCATCCAGGAGCGGGCCGTGCGCCCCGTTGGCGCCACCCAGGAAGTGCCCGTGGACGTGCGACTCATCAGCGCTTCGCACAAAGACCTGGCCCACGAGGTCCAGGCTCAACGCTTTCGGCAGGACCTCTTCTACCGACTCAACGTCATCCGCATCGCACTGCCCCCCTTGCGCGAGCGGCTCGAGGACCTGCCCCTGCTTTGCCAACGCATCCTTGACCGCATCGGCCAGGAGTCAGGCCTCGCCTCGCCACCACAACTGAGCACCGACGCGCTGGCTGCGCTGCTGGCCCACCCCTTCCCCGGCAACGTGCGCGAACTGGAAAACATGCTGCACCGTGCGGTGGCGCTGAGCAACGCCACCACGTTGGAGGCAGACGACCTGGGCCTGCTGTCCGCGCCCACCAACGCCTCGCAGCCCCCTCTTGCGTCCCCCGAGCCAGCCGAGGCCGGCTCG
>NZ_DCXA01000048.1:1844-2253 GCF_002328915.1 Aquabacterium sp. UBA2148 | reverse complement strand
CCGAGGCCGGCTCGATGCCCTCGACCACCCAGCCCATCCAGGCTCAGCCCCCCGCAACGACCGCGCCCATGCCGCGTGACCTGGTCGCCCACCTGGACCAGGTCGAGCGCGAAATCCTCATCCAGGCCCTGGAAAAGCACCGGCTCAACCGCACGGCCGCTGGTGCCAGCCTGGGCCTGTCCCTGCGCCAGATGCGCTATCGCATGGCCCGCCTGGGCGTGCAGGTGAGCGACCAGGGGGTGCTGCTGGGCGAACGTTTCGACCCCGAAACCGATGGCGACTGAGCCCGATCCCGGCGCCCATCTCGCCCAGGCACGGGATGCCTCGTCGAGCGCCTGGCAGGCAGGCTGGCACCTGGGCGCGCGTCACGTGCCCTCCCCCAACTTCGGCCCCCGCCCTCCGGGCGTCA
>NZ_DCXA01000048.1:988-1785 GCF_002328915.1 Aquabacterium sp. UBA2148 | reverse complement strand
CTGGCCCCCGCCCTCCGGGCGTCACCATCGACCTGGCCATCGTTCATTCAATCAGCCTGCCGCCTGGCGTCTACGGCGGCAACGAAGTCGAGCGACTCTTCACCAACACGCTCGACTGGGACGCGCACCCCTACTTCGACCAGATTCGCGGCGCCGAAGTGTCGTCTCACTTTTTCATCCGGCGGGATGGCGAGCTGGTTCAATTCGTCAGCGTCAACGAGCGTGCCTGGCACGCGGGCAAATCCTCGTGGCAAGGCCGCGACAATTGCAACGACCACAGCGTGGGAATCGAGCTCGAAGGCCTGGAACATCACCCCTTCGAAGACGCCCAGTACCAGGCCCTTGCCAGCCTGCTCTCGGACCTGAGCCAGACCTGGCCCATCCACCAGACAGTGGGCCATGAACATGTGGCTCCTGGGCGAAAACAAGACCCCGGCAAGGCCTTCGAATGGGCTCGGCTCGCTGAGCTGACGGGCTGGAAAAACGACCGATTGCCCCCCCTCGCCATGCCACCGCTGCAGGCCTGAATCAGCGCTTTCCCGAGTTTTTGCAACAGCCTGATGCACGCCCCAAAAAAGGCGCTATAGTCGCCACCGAACACTACAGGTAGCGTCCAAAAACAAATCGGACACCATATCTAGTGCTCCAGCAGTCGGCGCCCGGCCACCCCGCGGCGCCTCCCATCTTCAGGCCCGCGAGCCCCATCACAAGGGACTTCGGCCCTGTGCCCACCGAAGGGAACCCCATGCAAACGTCCACGCCCAGCACCCAGTCGTCCACCCCGTCTGCCTTCTCCA
>NZ_DCXA01000048.1:0-928 GCF_002328915.1 Aquabacterium sp. UBA2148 | reverse complement strand
CGGCGCCGCCGCCGAAGCCGGCCAGCAGCCCCGTCAGTCGGCCTACGCCGCCTACCAGATCATCCGACGCAACGGTGCGGTCGTCTCGTTTGAACCCAGCAAGATCGCAGTCGCCCTGATGAAGGCCTTCCTGGCCGTTCACGGCACGCAAGGCGCCGCCTCCGCATCGGTGCGCGAAACCGTCGACGGCCTGACCGAAGCCGTGGTGCGCGGCCTGCTGCGCTCGCGCCCGAGCGGTGGCACCTTCCACATCGAAGACATCCAGGACCAGGTCGAGCTCGGCCTGATGCGCGGCGGCCACCACGAGATCGCCCGCGCCTACGTGCTGTATCGCGAGCGCCGCGCACAAGAGCGCGCCAAGCAAGCCAGCGAACAACAGGTCGCCGCCCCCACGCTGCACGTCATCGACCGCGGCCAGCGCGTGCCCCTGGACACCGCCGCCCTCAAGGCCCTGATCGAGACCTCCTGTGCTGGCCTGGGTGAAGACGTCAAGGCCGGCCCCATCTTCGCCGAGACCCAGCGCAACCTGTACGACGGCGTGTCCATCGACGAGGTCTACAAGGCCGCCATCCTGGCCGCCCGCACCCGCATCGAACACGACCCGGCCTACACCCGCGCCACCTCGCGCCTGCTGATGCACACCATCCGCCGCGAGATCCTGGGCGAAGAAGTCACGCACGCCGAAATGGCCACGCGTTACGCCGACTACTTCCCCGGCTTCATCAAGAAGGGCATCGAAGCCGAGTTGCTGGACGAAAAGCTCGGTCAGTTCGACCTGGCCCGTCTGGGCGCCGCGCTGAAGTACGAGCGCGACCTCAACTTCGACTACCTCGGCCTGCAGACCCTGTACGACCGCTACTTCCTGCACACCGAAGGCAAGCGCATCGAAATGCCGCAGGCTTTCTTCATGCGCGTGGCCATGGGCCTG
>NZ_DCXA01000293.1:10568-14351 GCF_002328915.1 Aquabacterium sp. UBA2148 | reverse complement strand
CCGGCAACCGAAGAGTGGGATGCCGACGATGCTTCGGCCGTGCACGCGGTGGTCACCAACCTGAGCAGCCTGCCGCTTGGGACAGGCCGGCTCATCCTCAGCGGGGAGGCGCCCGACGATGGCCCCGAGCACGCGCGCATCGGCCGCATGGCCGTGCTGCGCAGCAGCCGAGGCGTTGGTTTGGCGCGTTTGATCCTGTCGGCTTTGGTCGCAGAGGCCAGCCTGCTGGGCAAGACGCAGCTGTCGCTGCACGCACAGGTCTCGGCCATGCCACTTTACGCCCAGGCAGGGTTCGAGCCGCAAGGCGCCATCTTCGACGAGGTGGGCATTCCCCACCAGCGCATGACGCTCAGGCTTTGATGCCCAGCCCGGCTGCGGGTTTGATCAGGCTGCGGGCACGGTGACGCCGGGTTTCGGACATCGCGTTCACCTCTGTCTCATCGTGCTCGGTGATGTCGCTGCTCTCGAACACCTCGTCGTGCCGCAGTGACGGTGGCGGCAACGTGGCCTCCAGCTTGGCCACGTCGGCCGATGACATCGTGTGGCGGGGCGGCCAATTGCGCAGGCTCACCCGGCGCATCAGCGCCAGGTTCGACTGCGGCGAGAAGGTGCGCTCCAACACGTGGGTGATCAGCCGTTTGTTGTGTCGCTCGGTCACGATCACGGTCGAGCAGCGTGTGCCGTACAAGCCTTGCCCATCGCGGATGAAGGCCGAGGACAACAACTGCTCCCACTCGCGCGAAACACCTGTGCGCGGCAGCTGTGCGTCGGCGGCTCGGGTGTCGTCGGCCAGCGCGTCGAACAGCACCGATGCCATGTCTTCGGCATCCTGGGCCTGAGACAAGGCGCCACGCAAGGCGGACTTGAGGTTCTGCACCTTGGGCCAGGGCGTGTTGAGCTGCGCGTTCGACAGGCCGAAAATGCCCTTGGTCAGCCGCTCCGGATAGAGCTGCCGGTTGTTGACCCAGAAGCATTCGCCCTGCGCGAAGTCCAGCGCAATCAGGTTGAAGCCGTTGTAGCCCGACATGGCCATGCGCGGCCACAACATGGGCATGCTCAGTTCACCCCTGAGCCAATCGGGCACGATCGAGCCGCGCGATGGTGCCTGGGGGTCCATGTCCTGCGGGTTGCGGATGTTGGTGACCATGCCCAAGCGGCCTGATGCCGTCAGCCCCAGCCAGGTACCTCCCGCGTGAAGGTCGCGCCCGCCCAGGATGGCCGGACCTCCGCCATCGGGCTCCCACCAGCCCAATCGGGCAGCCGGGCGATCAAAGAATTCATCGCGGTTGGCCGCCATGACGAAGGGGAATCGGCTGGATTGGTCCAGGGCAAAAGCAACGAGACACATGGCGACAGCCTCCTTCAGCCCCACTGCCCGGCAGGCAAGGGGATCTCGGCGAAAGTTTCGGTGTGACGGGGGGAGATCAGGCCTGCTGGCAGGGCCCGCACCGCAGCCTCCAGGTCGGCCAGGAACGCTTCGCTCAGGCCTTGTGGGTGCTCGTAGATTTCCATCCAGGTGGGCTCCGCGACATCTCGGCCATCGGAGCGTGCCAGCAGGCGCGCGATCAGGCCTGGGTGGCGAGATCGCAGCCCGTCCTGCATGACCGCAAGCCGTTGCAAGGCCTGCGGGGCTCGCGAGGCGCTCAGCTTGAAATAGATGAACAGCGATGCGGGGGTGTCAGCCGTTGACCTCATCTCGACCCATGCACAGTGAAAAAGCGATCTGAGCGTACCCGATGAGCGGCGCCCATTCACCCCACATGGTGCATGAGGCGCTGCGGTGAGGTCGATTGCCGTTAAGAAATTGACGCACCGCCGCATTCATGCATCGCCATCGGGCGAAGGCATGGCGTAGGGCAGGGGCAACAAGCGCAAGGCAGGACCGTCGGCGGCACCGAGCGTGATCTCGTCGGTGGCACTCGCCAGCTTGAGTTCGAGCAACACCACATGGGGAGCTTCGTTGGGGGCGTCGGCCTGCTGAGGCAGTTGCGCAGCCAGGACGACCATGCCGGCAGGTTGCGCCGCGTCCGAAGAGGCAAACACTTCCTGGCCAGGCTTGGCTGGACCTTGTACTTCAGCCAGGAAAGCGCGCCGCTTGACAGTGCCCCGGTACTGGCTGCGCGCCACGATCTCCTGGCCAGGGTAGCAACCCTTCTGGAAGTTCACCCCGCCCACCAGCTCGAAGTTCACCATCTGCGGCACGAACTGGTCGAAGGTGGCCTCGGTCACGCGGGGGATGCCCGAGAGCACCTCCAGGCACGACCACGCGGACTCAGGCAGCGCAGGGAGGTTGGCCAGCCAAGCCGCAGCCTCGGGAGCGCCCAGCCATAGCCACCGGGGCACCTGTTGCACATCAGGCAGGCGCACCAGCTGTCCTGATGCGTGGGGTTGACTTGACCACACCGGCGCTTTGGCGGCATCGCCCAAAGATTTGCTCGCGGATTCTCCCGCCAACCCCCAGGCCTGCATGCCACCCTCGGTGAGCTGCACTTTGGAGCGCAGCACGAACATCTTCAGCCGTTTGAGCCAGCCGGGCAGGATGCCTGCGTCTGTCAGCAACCAGACCTGCTCTTGAGCGGGACGCAACAGCAGGGACGAAGCCTGCATGCGCCCCTTTGCCGAGCAGTAAGCAGCCAGCCGGGCCTCGGTGGGCCCCAGGTGGTTGACGTCCTGGCTGAGTTGCCCGTGCAAGAAGGCCGCCGCGTCCGGGCCCTCGGCTCGGATCAATGCGAGGTCGGACAAGGGCAGGGCGCCTTGCCAGGAAGAGACGGTCTGGGGTAGCGAGATCGGGTTGGCGTTCATGGGGTGATTATGATCATGCCCTCCATGCACATGCATTCCACTCGGGTACACACCCCTTCATGCTCAGGTCATTGCCCCCGTGCGCCTCGACAACAGGCGGGCGGGGTCGTTCGGGCCTTTTTGTTGGTGCTTTTGCTGCTGACAGCCGCCTTGCTGGCTGCGGGTGCCTGGTGGTTGCAACGCCCCTTGCCCCTGAAGGCAGAGGCTGCCGAGCTCGCCATCGAGCCAGGCCAGACGCCCCGCGAGATCGCACGCGGCTGGGTGGCTGCTGGCATCGACACGCCCGACTGGCTGCTCTACCAGTGGTTCAGGTTCTCGGGTGACGCCAGGTTGATCCGGGCCGGCAACTACGAGGCCAGCCCGGGCACCACCCCACGCGACCTGCTGCGCATGATGGTGCAGGGCGATGAACGCCTGTCCGTCGTGCGCCTGATCGAAGGTTGGACCTTCCGGCAATTCATCGCCGCCCTGGCCCAGGCCGAAGGCCTCAAACCCGCCACACGTGGCATGAGCGAGCAGGCCATCATGGCCGCCATCGGCTCGCCAGGCTTGCCTGCCGAGGGGCAGTTCTTCCCCGACACCTACGCCTACGCGAAAGGCTCCACCGACCTGGCCGTGCTCAAACGCGCTCACCACGCTCTGCAAAGGCAACTCGACGCGGCCTGGCAACAGCGCCAGCCCGGCTCCCCTTTGGGCAGCCCCCAGCAAGCACTGATCCTGGCGTCGATCGTTGAGAAAGAGACAGGTCGCGCCTCGGACCGCCCCATGATCTCGTCGGTGTTCCACAACCGCCTGCGCATCGGCATGCCCCTGCAGACCGACCCGACGGTGATTTATGGACTGGGTGAAGCCTTTGATGGCAACCTCCGCCGCAGCCACCTGCAGGAAGACAACCCCTTCAACACCTACACCCGCCGCGGCCTGCCACCCACGCCGATCGCCATGGCGGGCAAGGCCTCGCTGCTGGCGGCCGTCCAGCCA
>NZ_DCXA01000293.1:3607-10489 GCF_002328915.1 Aquabacterium sp. UBA2148 | reverse complement strand
CAGCCTCGTCCAGGGCCTTGTACTTCGTGGCTCGCGGTGACGGCAGCAGCGCCTTCAGCGAGAACCTGAGCGATCACAATCGCGCGGTCGACCAATACCAACGCAGACCCAGGAAGAGCCCATGAGCCTCCAAGGCCGCTTCATCACCTTCGAGGGCATCGACGGTGCCGGCAAAACCACCCACATCGATGCACTCGAGCAGGCCTGGCGTCGGCAGGGCAGGGACGTGGTGCGCACCCGTGAGCCCGGCGGCACCCCGCTGGCCGAAAAGCTGCGCGAACTCGTGCTGCACGACAGCATGGACCCCCTCACGGAAGCCCTGCTGGTGTTCTCCGCGCGCCGCGACCACATCCAGCAAGTCATTCGCCCGGCGCTGGCGCGTGGCGCCTGGGTCCTTTGCGACCGCTTCACCGACGCCACGTTTGCGTACCAGGGAGCGGGCCGAGGCTTTGAGCAGGCTGTGCTGGCGCAACTCGAAGCCTGGGTGCAAGAAGGGCTTCAGCCCGAGCTGACCCTGCTTTTTGACCTGCCTCCCGCCGTGGCGGCGGGTCGCCTGCAGGCCGCGCGCCAGCCCGACCGATTCGAAGCCCTCGACGAAGCGTTTTTCACCCGCGTGAGGAACGGTTACCTGTCCCGTCAGGCTGCACAACCAGGCCGCTTTGCCATCATCCGCGCCGACGCCTCGCCGCAGGACGTCGCCGAGCAGGTGCGCCAAGCCATCGCCACGAAAGGGCTGGCATGAGCGAAGACCGCTCACCCGCTCCGCTTTGGCCTTGGCTGCAGACCCCGCTGCAAACCGCGCTGGGGCAACTGCACCACCATGCCGTGCTCTTGCATGGCCTGCCCGGCACGGGGCAGTTCGAGTTCGCCATGGCCTTGACCCGGGCCTGGCTGTGCGAGCAGTCGCCCATCGGGCAGCCGGTGGCCCCGGCTTGCGGTCGCTGCACAGCCTGTCGCTTGCTTGATGCGGGTTCGCACCCCGACGTCATGCTCGTCTTGCCCGAAGCCTTGCAGGCCACCCTGGGCTGGGATGCGCCCGACGCCGGCGACCCCTCCGAAGACAAGTCCGACCGGAAGTCGCGCAAGCCCAGCCAGGACATCAAGGTCGACGCCATCCGCGCGGTGGTGCAGTTCTCGCAGAACACCGCCTCGCGCGGGAGGGCCAAGGTGGTGCTCATCCACCCCGTTGAGCGCATGAACGCGATCGCGGCCAACACCCTGCTCAAGACCCTGGAAGAGCCCCCGGGGCAGGTGCGCTTCGTGCTCAGCGGCTCGGCCCTGGACCAACTGCTGCCCACCGTGCGCAGCCGCTGCCAGGCCTGGTCACTGCCCAGCCCTGAGGTGGAGCTCGCCACCCAATGGCTCATGGGCGAAACAGGCCTGGACGCCGCTGCGGCCGGCTTGTTGCTGCAGGCTTCAGGCGGGCAACCCTTGACCGCCCGAGACCGCCAGGCACTCGGCCTGGATGCGCGCAGTTGGCCGCAGATTCCGCAAGGTGTGGCCCGGGGTGAGCCGGGGCCCATGGCGGCCTGGCCCTTGTCGCTGGTGGTCGAGACGCTGCAGAAGCTGTGCCACGACCTGTCGCGCCTGGCCGTGGGGGCGCAGCCACGCTACTTCCCGCTTGAAAGCCTGCCCCAGCCCCCGGACTTGGGTCGACTGAATCAGTGGGCGCAGGAGCTGGGCAAGGTTCGCCGACATGCCGATCACCCCTGGAACCTGCCGCTCAAAATGGAAACGCTGATGCTGCAGGCGCGCGCGATCCTGCGGGTCCGTCCTGAGCGGGCGAACCCCAGAGGCTGAAGCATCCCCCCGAAATGAGCTGTTAGCGAACGTAAAGCAGCGGATGGGCAGGGCCAATTTCACAGCCTGGCCTGGGCCCCCGACGTTACACTGTCCAGCAACATGAGCGAGTTTCAGACAACTGCCATGCCCTCGGCCTTCGCTGCCGTGGGCGGCAAAGGCACTGCCGGTGCTTCCTCCACCTTGGGGGGAGCGGGCATGTCCTTGCCCGGCACCACGTCGGGTGCCCAACGGCCCAGCGTGATCCAGCTGGTGTTCCGCGAAAAGGGCGCCCTCTACGCCGCCTACATCCCGGCTTTCACCGACGGCGGATTGTTCGTGCCGACCACCCGCGAGTACACCCTGGGTGACGACATCTACCTGCTGTTGTCCCTGCCCGAAGACCCCCAGCGTTACCCGGTGGCCGGCAAGATCGCCTGGATCACCCCTGCCAACGCGTCCGGTGGCCGCACCCAGGGCGTGGGCGTTCGCTTCCCTGCGGACGACAAGACCCGCCTGCTGCGTGTGAAGATCGAGCAGATCCTGGGCACCAACCTCTCTTCGAGCAAGCCCACACAGACGCTCTGACCGTCTGGCGAAGAAGGGCAACGGCTTTCAGGCATCATCGCGGGCTGCCCCGCCTGACTTCCCGCCTGAGCCATGTTCGTCGATTCCCACTGCCACCTCAATTTCCCCGACTACCAGGGCAAGCTCGACCACGTGCTGGCTGACATGGCTGCCAACCAGGTGGACCGCGCCCTTTGCATCAGCACCACGCTGGAGGAGTTCCCGCAGGTGCATGCTGTGGCGCTGCAATGCCCGAACATCTGGGCCACGGTGGGCGTGCACCCCGACAACGAAGGCGTCCAAGAGCCCACGCTCGAAGACCTGGTCAGCCGCAGCCAGTTGCCCCGCGTGGTCGGCATCGGCGAAACGGGCCTGGACTACTACCGCCTGGGCGAGCGCAGCGTCGATGACATGGCCTGGCAGCGCGAGCGTTTTCGCGTGCACCTGCGCGCCGCCCGCCAGACCTCGCTGCCACTGGTGATCCACACCCGCGAGGCCAGCGCCGACACCATCGGCATCCTGAAAGAAGAAGGGCAGGGCCAGGTCACCGGCGTCTTCCACTGCTTCACCGAAACGCAGGAAGTGGCCCGTGCGGCCCTCGACCTGGGCTTCAAGATTTCCTTCTCGGGCATCCTCACGTTCAAAAACGCAGCGGACCTGCGAGAGGTCGCGCGCTTCGTGCCCCTGGACCGTTGCCTGATCGAAACCGACAGCCCCTACCTGGCGCCGGTGCCGTACCGCGGCAAGACCAACTCGCCTGCTTACGTGCCTTACGTGGCCAAGCAACTGGCCGAGCTCAAGGGCTGCGAGGTCGAAGAGATCGGTCGCATCACATCCGAGAATTTCGCGCAATTGTTCTCGCGCACGCGGGCCTGACCGAGGGTTTGGCCAGGGGTGCCTCTGAAGGGCGTGTCAGAGAATTTCTGACAAGAGGTTTGGTTGTGCGGTGACTACCGGCAAACGGCCTCGATGCCTACAGTGAGTCCATCGCAACGGACTTTTTTCACAGAGGCCCCCCATGCAGAAGCACAGCCTGTACGCCAACCCCTTCGCCCTGATGATGGACCCGCAAGCCGTCCTCGAAGCCATGGAGCGTTCGGAGCGCCTGAACCGCCTGCAAAGCCGCGTGTGCCGTCCGTTGGACAAGCCGCTGATCCCCGTGGTGCAAGGCAACGCTCGCGAAGAATTCGATCAGGAAATCGACTCGCAAGAGATCGAGCTGCCTGAAGAGATCGCCGAAGTCAGCTTCGAGCAGTGATCGCTTCGGGCTGTGGGCAGGGCGTTCAGCCCTGAGCCCGTTGCCAACGCTGCTCCAGTTGCAGCCCCAGTCGGGACAGCATCAGGCAGAGCAGGGCGTACACCGCGCCCACGAACAGGTAGGCCTCGAAGTAGAAGGGCCGCCAGTCCGGGTCGCCTCCCAGGCTGAGTGAAAGCCCACCGGTCAGCTCGTGCAGACCAACGACCATCACCAGCGAGGTGTCCTTGAGCAGGCCGATCGCGTGGCCCGTCAGCGCCGGCAGCACCGTGCGCAGGGCCTGTGGCAGCACGATGCGTCGTTGCGTGCTCCACCAACCCAGGCCCAGCGTGGCAGCCGCCTCGGACTGCTCCTGTGGCACGGCCTGCAAGCCCCCCCGCACGATTTCAGCCAGGTAGGCCGACGAGAAGAGCGTCAGCGCCAGCCCGGCTCGCCAGCCCAGCGAGGGCGCTTCGCCACCTGACCAAAACAGTGGCAGCAAGAAGGCGGCCGCGAACAGCAGCCCCACCAGGGGCACACCGCGCACGGTTTCGATGAAGGCCGCAGCGGGCCAACTCAGCCATCTCCATTGAGACCTGCGCGCCAAGGCCAAGCCCACCCCGAGTGGCCACGACAGGCCCCAACTGCCGAAGAACAGCACCAGCGTCAGCGGCAGGCCTCCCCATTGTTCGGGCGAGCCCAGCAACAGCCAGCGAGCCTTCTGCGCGACCACGCCCCAGCATGCCGCCTCGCGACCCAGGGCTTGGCAGGCATGGGCATCGGGCCTGAAGACCGCATCCACCACGCCCCAGCGCAGCAGTTGCCAAGTCAACCAGGCCAGCAGCAACAGGCTCAGGCCTTGCAGAGTCAAACCAGCAGCCTTGTTCATGCCGCCCCCTTGAGCGCGTGACGGCGGTTGAAGGCGTTCATGGCCAGCGCTGTGAGCAGCGACAGTGTCAGGTACACCGCCATCATCACCCCAATGCACTCCAGCACCCGACCGCTCTGGTTCAGTGCGGTGGTGCTCACCGAGACCAGATCGGGGTAGCCCACGGCCACGGCCAGCGAAGAGTTCTTGACCAGGTTGAGGTACTGGTTGGTGGTGGGTGGCACGACGGTGCGCAGCGCCTGCGGGATGAGCACCAGCCGGATCCGCTGCCAAGGCGTGGCGCCCAGGGTGTCGGCCGCCTCCAGCAGGTTGCGGGGCACCGCTTCGATGCCGCTGCGAAAGACCTCGGCCAGGAAGGCCGCCGTGTAGGTGCTCAGCGCCAGCGCCACGGCCAGGTATTCGGGCGTGACAGAGGCGCCACCGCCGACGTTGAAGGTGCCCTGCTCGGGCCACGACAGCCGCCAGGTGTTCTCGAAGGCCTCGGGCCAGGGAAACGCCAGCCCACCCTTGCTCAGCCAAAGCCCTCCCCAAAGTGGCAGGGCCTGGCTCGAGTCGGGCAGCCACTCGATGAGCAGGAAATACCAGACCAGCAACTGCAGCAGCAGCGGCACGTGCCGAATCAGGCCAATCACCCCTTGAGCGGCCTGACGCCAGCCAGGCAGCCCTGAGGTGCGCAGCAAAGCCAGCAGCAGGCCCAGCGCAGTGGCTGCCAGCAGCGCGGGCAGGGCCACGCGCAAGGTGTTGCCCAGGCCCACGACGAAAGCCCACCACATGGGTTGCATCGCATCGAAGGCCATCAGGCCTGTCTCGCCGATGTCAAAGCCGGCTGGCTGCTGCAGGAATCCCCAATCCGACAAAGCGCGAGGCTCCTGCGGTCAGCGCACCGGCGGCGCGTACATCAGGCCGCCCTGGCTCCAGGGACGGTTGGGGCCACGCGGCAGCCCCAGAGGGGAGTTCTGGCCCACGTTGCGCTCGAAGATTTCACCGTAGTGGCCAACGGCCTGGATGGCACGCAAGGCCCAGGTTTTGTCCAGGCCCAGCAGTTTGCCCATGTCCTCGCCACCACCGAGCAGGCGCTGGATGGCCGGGTCGGTGCTGGCGGCCAGTGTGGCTGCTTTGGCCTGTGTCACGCCCAGTTCTTCGGCTTCCTGCAGTGCATAGATCGTCCACTTGACGATGGCAAACCACTCGTCGTCACCGCGTTTGACGGCAGGGCCCAGCGGCTCCTTGGAGATCAGGTCTGGCAGCACGGTGTAGTCCTGGGGCTTGGGGGCTTCTTTGTTCCGGATGCTCGACAGCGCTGACGCATCGGCGGTGTAGGCCTGGCAACGGCCCGAGAACAAGGCCTTGAAGCCGGCTTCATAGGTGTCGAACACCACGGGTTTGATGCCCAGGCCATGTGTGCGGGAGAAGTCAGCCAGGTTTTTTTCGGTGGTGGTGCCAGCCTGCACGCACACCTGCGCACCCTTGAGCTGCCTGGCGCTGGTCAACTTGAGCTTGGACGGCACCAGAAAGCCCTGGCCGTCGAAATAGGTGATGGCGGTGAAGTGAAGCCCCAGGGAGGCATCGCGTGTGAGCGTCCACGAGGTGTTGCGCGACAGGAGGTCGACCTGGCCCGATTGCAGTGACGCGAAGCGCTGTGTCGAGTTCAGCGGCGTGAAGCGCACTTTTTCGCCGCTGCCCAGCACCGCTGCGGCCACCGCCCGACAAATGTCCACGTCGAGACCTTGCCAGCGTCCTTTGGCATCCGGCGCAGAGAAGCCGGCGACCCCATTGCTGACACCGCAGACGAGCTGTCCGCGCTGGCGGATGCCGTCGAGCACCTTGCCGGCCTGGGCGGGTTGCCAGGCGAGGGCGCTCAAAAGCATCCATGCGCAGGACAGGTTGGCCAGGCGGGCTGTTGCGGTGATCAGGGGCATGCTGAAGGTGTGAGTGAGGGCCGTGAAACTTTAGCCCGAAAGTGCTGCCCCAGCGTCCACAGGTGCCACAGCTCAGCCTGCCAGGCCCTTGACCCACCGCCGGTATCGCCAGGTCTGCACCAGGGTATCGACCTGCTGCTCGACCAGGGCCAGGGCAGGGGCCACATCGGGGCGGGTGCGCCGGCCCTGGCTGAGGCGGCGCAGCTGGTGCTTGACCATGGCCATGTAGCCCACCGATGCCAGCACCTTGTTCTGCCACTGGATGGCGCGAAGCATCGGCGCACGCTCGGCGCCTTCGCGCCAGGCCTTGGGCAGGTTCGGCTCGATCGCCAGGGCCGTGGCCATGCCGACCACGTCGATGCCGCTGGCGAGCACCTGTTCGGCCACCGGCAGCCGGCGGATGCCACCGGTCACCATGACGGGCATGCGCGCGACCGTCGCGATGTCCTTGGCGAACTCCAGGAAGTAAGCCTCGCGGGCCAGGGTGCGGCCGT
>NZ_DCXA01000293.1:3391-3538 GCF_002328915.1 Aquabacterium sp. UBA2148 | reverse complement strand
GGGTGCGGCCGTCGCGCGCCTGGCCGTGCATGGCAGGGGCCTCGTAGCTGCCCCCCGACAACTCGATCAGGTCAACGCCCAGGGTGTTGAGCAGGGCGACGACCTGCTTGGCGTCGTCCGGGCTGAAGCCACCGCGCTGGAAGTCGG
>NZ_DCXA01000293.1:598-3310 GCF_002328915.1 Aquabacterium sp. UBA2148 | reverse complement strand
GAAGCCACCGCGCTGGAAGTCGGCTGAGTTGAGTTTGACCGAGACCGCGAACCGTTCGCTCACGGCCGCTCGCACTTCGCGAACCACCTCCACCAGCAGGCGGGCGCGGTTTTCCAGCGATCCGCCCCAGCGGTCGACGCGCTGGTTGGTCAGTGGCGAGAGGAACTGGCTGAGCAGGTAGCCATGCGCCGCGTGGACCTGCACGCCGGTGAAGCCGGTGGCCTCGGCCAGCACCGCCGCTTTGACGAAGCGGGCCTTGACCTCGGCGATGTCGGTCTCCGTCATGGCCCGGGGCGGCAAGAACTGCTTGGAGAAACCGCCCAGGTCCATGGCCACCTCGGAGGGCGCGATGGTGTCCTGCTTCAAGGCGGCGGGCATCTGCCGGCCCGGGTGGTTGAGCTGCATCCACACCTGCGCGCCACGAGAGCGGGCCGCTTGCGACCAGGCCCGAAAACGCTCGGCGTGTCGGTCAGACTCGAGCACGACTCCGCCCGGGCCGGTCATGGCTCGGGGGTCGATCATGACGTTACCGGTGATCAGCAAGCCCACCTCGCCCTCGGCCCAGGTGCGGTAGAGCCGGATCAGGGCGTCCGACGGGGCGTGGTCGGCGTCGGCCATGTTCTCTTCCATGGCGGCCTTGGCGAATCGGTTGGCAAGGGTGGCCCCATTGGGCAGGGTCAGCGGTGTGAAGGCGGTCATGTTCGACTCCGGGTTGGCAAGGCGTCAACCGTAAGCTTGAAGTCAACTTGAATGTCAAGTGCCGATGGCAACGCCGCGCATTTGACATTCAAGTGCACTCCAAGGTTAGATTCGATGCCGTGCCCATCTGTCGATCGCAAGCGAGGTGTCCCATGAAGATCGGAGAACTGGCCCAGCGCACCGGGCTCACCGCCTCGACGATCCGGTTTTACGAGTCGAAAGGACTCCTCAATGCCGTGAGTCGACAGGCCAACGGCTACCGTGAGTACCCGCTGGAAGCCGTGGCTGTGCTGAACATCATCACCAGCGCTCAGCAAACGGGTTTCACCCTTGACGAGATCAAGCAGGTGATACCGGAGGACTTCAGCACCTGGCGGCACGACGAACTGATGGCGGCCCTGACGAAAAAGATCACCGACATCGAAGCCATGGAAGTGCGCCTGGCGCAAAGCAAGGCACAACTGCGCGCGCTCATGCAGATGATCGACGCCAAGCCCGAAGGCATGGCCTGTGAGGACAACGCTGTGCGGGTGATGGACAGTTTCGGGATCCCGGTGAGCAAGAAAACGAAACCTCGAAAAGGTGCTTGACCTTGAAGTTGACTTGAAAGTTAGATTCATCAACGCATTCCAACTGCCTTCAAGCGTTGAGGTCCATTCATGCATTTTCGAAGCGTTGTCGCAGCCGGTGCGTTGCTGCTGAGTTCTCTGGTCTGCCCGGTCTGGGCCCAAGGCGCTGCGGCCGATGGCAGCCCCGTGATCGACATCGCCGGGCACAAGGTGCCGGTGGTGCGTGGCGGCCTGTACGACCGGTTCCGCTCGAACCCGCCGCTTTCCGTCATCGCGGCCGAGGCTCCGGAGATCGACCTGAGCTGGTTCAAGACCCTCAAGAAAACCAAGCTGGACATCGGCTTCGAGTCCCACTCCCCGAACTTCTATTACAAAAACAGCCGGGTGACAGCCGTGTACACCGCTGACATCGACCGCTTGCGCGAACTGATTCCACCCAAGGTGCTGGCCGAGGTCCAGCCGCTGCAGGTCTGGCCTGGCCGTGGGCTGATCGCCATCACGGCCTACAGCTACGAGTACTGCGACAACGACGGCTACAACGAGGTGGCCATCTCCATCGTCACCAGCAAGCTGGGCGGCTCGAACTGGGGAGCCTTCAGCCTGCTGGCCCAATCGATGGACAAGGACCTGTCGGGCTACGTGCTCAAGCTGCCGGTCAACACCGAAGTGGCCCGTGTGAGGGGCGTCGTCGGTTACAACTTGCCGAAGTGGCTGATCCCGATCAACTTGAAAGACGGCGAGAAATCGGTGTCGTACGAGATTTTCGACGCGCAAACGGGCAAGCCCGATCTCGTGATCGAGGCACGCAAGCTCGACGGGCTGTCGAACAAGGAAGAATTCGTCACCAACCGGTTCACGAACCTGGACCAGCAAGGCAACCTGACCAAGGGCCACTCGGTGTCGCGGCAACTCAGCCATGCCAGCAGCATGGACCAGGACGCGGTCAAGCTGACCTTGCATGACGGCAGCCTGTCGGGCTTCATCAAGACGCTGAAGCTGGGGCGGATGGTGAAGTACGAGTACGTGCCGCAGTTCCAGGGGGCGCTGTATGCGCCTGAGCGGGTTGAGGCCGCTTCTGACCGTTGACTGTCTGCTCGTTTGCGGGAGACCTGCAGAGAGGTCATCAGATGGCGTTGCTCCAGCGCAGCCATGCATCGGGCAAGTGATCCAGGGCCCAGGCTTCGAGCTGCTTGTCCCAGCCCAGAAGAATCGCCAGCCCGGCCAGCCCCAGCAGCACGGCAAAACCCTTCTTGATGCGGTCCATGCTGCCGAGCGCACGGTCTCGCCAGCGCTCGAACCCCGAGCGCGAGGCGTAGGCCACGCCGATCAAGGGCAACGCGGCGCCCATGCCGAACACCCCCAGGGTGATGGCGCCAGGCAGTGCGCCGCCTTCGCTCACGACCAGCGCCAGCGCGGACGCCAGCAGGGGGCCGGAGCAAGGGCA
>NZ_DCXA01000293.1:0-538 GCF_002328915.1 Aquabacterium sp. UBA2148 | reverse complement strand
CAGCAGGGGGCCGGAGCAAGGGCTCCAGACCAAGCCCAGCACCCCGCCCAGCAGGAAGGCCCCTTTCAAGGAGCCCGCGTCCAGGCCTGCGCTGGCGTTCTGGGCCGATGTGGCCAGAGGCATGGCCCACTGCGAGAAACGCTCATTCCAGGCCGGGATCCAGAACACCAGCGCCAGCAGGATCAGCATGACCGCCCCGAACACCCTGACGTGATCGCCGTCGAGGCCGATGGCGGGCCCCACGGTGCCCAGCAGCAGCCCGATGAGCGCGAAGGCGATCGCCATGCCCAGACCCATGGCGATGGGCGCGAGCTTGTTGCGCTGCACCGCGCCGCCCACCACCAGGGGCAGAAGGGGCAACACGCAGGGGGACAACGTGGTCAGGCTGCCGGCAGCCAGGCTCAAGCCCAGTTGGGGCACGGAGAGGGCGAGGGACATGGTCGTTGGGTTCCTGCGGGGATCAGAGGGCCGACTTCAGAACGCGTTGCAGCGCTGCAGGCTCGGTTTCACCGGCCACCATGGCGGTTTGCTTGCCGCC
>NZ_DCXA01000003.1:5992-6464 GCF_002328915.1 Aquabacterium sp. UBA2148 | reverse complement strand
GAAGTATCGCCCAGGCGGGCGGCATCGCCCTGCCCCACGCGGCCGGCCAGCGCGGCCTTGGCCAGGCCCGTGCCGATGGAGGCGGCCACTTCGGCCACGGTCACCGGCTGCGGGAACTCGCGCTTGGAGCCGTCGGGCAATTGAATCGAAATCATGTTGGTTTCCTCAGTGGTGCCGCCTGCCTGTGCGCGGCCTCGAATGCAGGCGCTCAGGAACGTTCAGGCAACAAAAAAGCGCGGTGGCTGCCGCGCTTTCAGGTTCGTGATTGCAAACAGGTTTGCGAAAGCAGCGGCCAGCCGACTAAACCTCGGTGGAGGTGAAGGAGGAGGTCGAAGTTCGCGGTGTCATAACCGTGTGTGCCTTTCTACGTTCCTTATGTGTGGGATCGGGCCAGATGCGCCCAGATGGCGCATGCAAGCAAGGGACCTCGATTGTAGCGGCCCGAAATGAAAAACGGCACCCGAGGGTGCCG
>NZ_DCXA01000003.1:0-5919 GCF_002328915.1 Aquabacterium sp. UBA2148 | reverse complement strand
ACCCGAGGGTGCCGTTTGTGTTCAAGCCGATCAGGCAACGGGCCTTGCGGCCCGCGCAGATCAGTGGAACTGTTCTTCTTCGGTCGAGCCGGTCAGGGCCTTGACGGAGGACGAGCCACCTTGGATCACGGTGGTCACGTCGTCGAAGTAGCCAGCGCCCACTTCTTGTTGGTGCGACACGAAGGTGTAGCCCTTTTCGCGAGCTGCGAATTCCGGCTCTTGCACCATTTCGGTGTAGTGCTTCATGCCTTCGCCGCGAGCGTAAGCGTGGGCGAACTGGAAGGTGTTGAACCAGTTGATGTGGATGCCAGCCAGCGTGATGAACTGGTACTTGTAGCCCAGGTCCGACAGGTCTTGCTGGAACTTGGCGATCTGCTTGTCGTCCAGGTTCTTCTTCCAGTTGAAGGAAGGCGAGCAGTTGTACGACAGCAGCTTGCCGGGGCACTTGGCGTGCACGGCTTGCGCGAATTCACGGGCGAAGCCGATGTCGGGCACGCCGGTTTCGCACCACACCAGGTCGGCGTAAGGAGCGTACGCAACGCCACGGCTGATGGATTGCTCCAGGCCGTTCTTGACGCGGTAGAAGCCTTCTTGGGTGCGCTCACCGGTCAGGAAGGGCTTGTCGTTGGCGTCGTGATCGGAGGTGATCAGGTTGGCGGCTTCGGCGTCGGTGCGAGCCAGAACGATGGTGGGCACGCCCATCACGTCAGCAGCGAAACGAGCAGCGATCAGCTTCTCGATGGCTTCTTGCGTGGGAACCAGCACCTTGCCACCCATGTGACCGCACTTCTTGACAGCGGCGAGCTGGTCTTCGAAGTGAACGCCAGCGGCGCCCGAAGCGATCATGTTCTTCATCAGTTCGAAGGCGTTCAGGACACCACCGAAACCGGCTTCAGCGTCAGCGACGATGGGCAGGAAGTAGTCAACGAACTGCTCGTCGCCGGGGTTGATGCCACGCGACCATTGGATTTCGTCAGCACGCTTGAACGTGTTGTTGATGCGGCGAACCATGGTGGGCACCGAGTCGTACGCGTACAGCGACTGGTCGGGGTACATGGTTTCCGAGGTGTTGCCGTCGGCGGCGACTTGCCAGCCCGACAGGTACACGGCTTCCAGGCCAGCCTTGGCCTGTTGCATGGCTTGACCGGCGGTGATGGCGCCGAAAGCGTTCACGTAGCCCTTCTTGGCACCGCCGTTGACCTTTTCCCACAGCTTTTCAGCGCCGCGCTTGGCCAGGGTGTACTCGGGCTGCATGCTGCCGCGCAGGCGAACCACGTCGGCTGCGGAATAGCCGCGCTTGACGAGCTTCCAACGGGGGTTTTCGGCCCAGTCCTTTTCCAGGGCAGCGATTTGCTGTTCGCGGGTGAGTTGAGTCATGACGATCTCCGGGGTTGAAGGGAGGTGCTAGAAAAGCCGTGACTCTATCAGGATTTCTGCGAAACGGTGTGGACTTATGTCTTATATAAGACCCCCCCACACAAGGGGGTCGTTAACCCGCAACAACGCACCCTGCCTGCTCACGCTCGCCCATCGCGCAACGCCCGCGCTGCAAGACCCAAGACCAAAGAAAAAGCCGCCTGCTCCCGGCGGGGCGCAGGCGGCATGCGTCAGGCTGGGCGGCAGGCGCCCAATCAGCCTCAGTGCTGCTTCTTGAAGCTTTCCAGGCCGGTGACCACTTCGGCCTTGGCGTCTTCGATGCCGGCCCAGCCAACCACCTTCACCCACTTGCCGGGCTCCAGGTCCTTGTAGTGCTCGAAGAAGTGCTTGATCTGGGCGATCAGCAGCTCGGGCAGGTCTTCCAGCTTCTGGATGCCCTTGTACATGGCGCAGATCTTTTCGGTCGGCACGGCCACGAGCTTGGAGTCGCCACCGGCCTCGTCTTCCATCTTCAGGATGCCCAGGGGACGGCAAGGGATGACCACGCCCGGTTGCAGCGGGAAGGGGGTCACGACCAGCACATCGACCGGGTCGCCGTCGGCAGCGATGGTCTGGGGCACGTAGCCGTAATTGCAGGGGTAGTGCATGGCCGTGCCCATGAAACGATCGACGAAGACCGCGCCGGTCTCGTGATCGATCTCGTACTTGATCGGGTCGGCGTTGGCGGGGATCTCGATGATGACGTTGAAGACGTCGGGCGCCTTGGCGCCGGCAGGGACGTTGAGCAGGCTCATGGTGATCGCTTTGAGCAGTTGAGATGCGGTGAAGTCGAGAGTGTAGGCGAGGCGACGAACCGGACAGCCCCACCCCACCGCGATCTCGCAGCGTTAAAATTGTCAAAAACAAGACAAAGTTGCAAACGGTTGCTGCACCGCACAAAAAAGTGCTTGCAATCGGCGACAGCGCTCCTATACTTCGAATCATGTTGCAACGCAGCAATTGAAGTTCGAAGCTGCGGTTTGCGATCAACCCTTCATAACGGAGATTGAAATGCTGACTGCCGAACAAATCCTCGCCTCCCAAAAAGCCAGCCTGGCCACCCTGTTCGACCTGGGTCAGAAGGCCTTCGAAGGCGTCGAGAAGGTCGTCGAACTGAACCTGCAAGTCGCCAAGACTTCGCTGGAAGAAGCTTCCGAGCACGCCAAGGCTGTGCTGGCCGTCAAGGACGCCCAGGAACTGCTGGCGCTGCAAGCCTCGCTGCTGCAACCCTCGGCCGAGAAGGCCGCTGCCTACGGTCGTCACCTGTACGACATCGCCTCGACCACCAGCGCCGAAGTCAGCAAGCTGGCCGAATCGCAAGTCTCCGACGCCCAGAAGAAGTTCGCAGCTGTCGTTGACAACGCCGTCAAGAACGCCCCCGCCGGCACCGAAAACGCCGTTGTGCTGGTGAAGTCGGCTGTTGCCGCCGCCAACAACGCATTTGACTCGGTGCAAAAGGCCGCCAAACAAGCTGCCGATGTGGCCGAAGCCAACTTCCAGGCCATCACCAACACCGCCGTCAAGGCATCTCAGGCTGCCACGACGGCCGCCAAGCGCAAGGCCGCCTGATTGGCGCCTGCCCCTGGTTGACAAATCTTTGCAAGGATTTCGGAGCCAGTCCCTTGAACTTCCTGACCGGGCCCTGATCTCATCAGGGCCGCTCTGGACAAGCGGCACTCCCTGAAAGGTTGTCTCCTCGGTACCTGTCGAACCTTTTCTAAGGTACCTTTCAGCCCGGTGGCTTGCCACCGGGCTTTTTTCTTGCCCGCATCAACTGAATGCCCGCTCGTTCATGATCCCCTGGCTGGAAGCAGACACCCCTTTCCCAGACACGCTTCAAGCGCTGGGCCCCGACTCCGATGCCCCGGGCTTGCTCGCCGCTGGCGCCGACCTGAGCACCCAGCGGCTGGCTCAGGCCTACCGTCGCGGCATCTTCCCCTGGTTCGGAGAGGACCAGCCCATCCTCTGGTGGAGCACACACCCCCGCATGGTTCTGCCGGTGGCAGAGTTCAAGCTGTCCCGCTCCCTGCGCAAGACGCTTGAGCGCTTTCGACGCACACCAGGCTGCGAGGTGCGCATCGACTCGTACTTCGACGCGGTCATGCACCATTGCGCCCTCACCCCGCGCGACGGCCAGCGCGGCACCTGGATCGTGCCCGAGATGCGTGCCGCCTACGGCAAGTGGCACCGCGAGGGCCAAGTGCACTCTGTGGAAACCTGGGTGAACGGCGAGTTGGTCGGCGGCCTCTATGGCATCCACCTGGGCCGCATGTTCTTCGGTGAATCGATGTTCTCGCACCGCACAGACGCGTCCAAAATTGCCCTGGCCGCCCTGGTGTGCTTTTGCCGAGCCCACGGTCTGCCTGTGATCGACTGCCAGCAGGAAACCTCCCACCTGGCTTCCCTGGGGGCACGCCCCTGGCCGAGGGGGCAATTCGAGGCCCACCTCAAGCAGGTGGTCGATGAATCAGGCCCATCCGATTGGACCTATCATGATTCATTCTGGGATCACCTGATCCCTCGGTGAACCTTTCGCGAAACCCGCTGTGACGCATCCCAAAGACCTGCCGCTTGCCTCCCTGCAGTTCTATGCGACCGCGCCCTACCCCTGCAGCTACCTGGATGGGCGCACCGCGCGCTCGCAGGTGGCCACGCCCAGCCACCTGATCAACGCCGACGTTTACTCCGGCCTGGTGGCCACCGGCTTTCGCCGCAGCGGCATGTTCACCTACCGCCCCCATTGCGATGGCTGCAAGGCTTGCGTGCCGCTGCGCATCCCTGTGCAGCGATTCCAGCCTTCACGCAGCCAGGTGCGGGCCTGGCGTGCCCATCAGCACCTTGAGGCGCGTGTGCTGAGGCTGAATTTCAACCCCGAGCACTACCAGCTTTACCTGCGCTATCAGCGCGGCAGGCACCAAGGCGGCGGCATGGACCACGATTCGGTGGACCAGTACACCCAGTTTCTGTTGCACAGCCGGGTCAACTCTCGCCTGGTCGAGTTCCGTGAGCCGGCCTCGCCCGATGGACAGCCTGGTGCGTTGAAGATGGTATCCGTCCTCGACGTGCTCGAAGACGGGCTCTCGGCGGTCTACACGTTCTACGAACCCGAGCCCGACACCAGTTACGGCACCTACAACGTGCTGTGGCAGATCGAGCAAACACGCGACCTCGGGCTGGCGCACCTCTACCTCGGGTACTGGATCGAGGCCAGCCCCAAGATGGTTTACAAGACGCGCTTTCGGCCGCACCAGCTGTTGCTGGGCGGCCAGTGGCGCGACGGTTGATCAGGGCTGCAGGAGGACGTCACCCGAGACCGTGATGGTCAGCGTCCCCTTGCCTGGGGCCAGCGGCAAGGCTGCGTCGGCCATCGGGGCCGCAGCCGCCTTGGCCATCGCCATCATGGGCACCGGACGCCCCTCGAAGCCCGCATCGGTGGAAGACACCGACACCGAGCCCAGGGTGTAGCCCTTCATGCCGAAGTCGGTGGCCAGTTGCCCGGCACGCGCCTTGAACTGGCGAATGGCCTCCGTGGTGAGCGAGGCCTCGTGCTGCTCGCGCAGTGCGCGCGAGAGCCCATAGCGAACCTGCGTGACGTTGAGCTGGTTGAGCTTGCCCGAGACCGTGGACACCTTGCCGGCATCCGTGCCCGAAATGATCAATTGGGCGGACCCTTGCCAACCGGTGATGCGGCTGTTGTTGCCGTACCGCGGGTAAAGGTTGAAGCCGCCGGTCTGCACGCTGACGGCCTCAGGTACAGCACCCTTGATGAGCGCACGCGCCTCGGTCAGGGCCGCTTCGAGCACGCGTTTGAGCTCGGCCTGCACGTCTGCGGCCTGGCTGCCGTCCTTGACGGTTTCGAGGACGACGGTCAACTCGTCCTGCACCACCTCGCGGTGAGCGGTGGCGCTGAAGTTCACGCTGCCATGGCGCGGGGCATCGGCCTGCGCACCACAGGCTGCTGCTGCCAGCAGGCAGGCGGTTGTCAGTTGGCGGACGGCCGCAGGGCGTCGAGACAGGATCATGGTCAACCTTTGTCGGTCAGTTGGAGACCCATTCTCAACGCGAAATACCCCTGTGGCGCCGACATCCTTTCAGCTTGACGGGAGCGTCATGAGCGGGCAAGAATTGTAACAACCGGTCAAATACGGGCGTTTGGGGTCCGCAAACTGCGCACAATCCGCGCTTGTTACAAATGCCTAGGAACGCACCATGACTTCCAACAACGCCAACCAGCGTCCCGACCGCGTCCTCGTGGTGGACGACGATGCTCGGATCCGCGACCTGCTGCGGCGCTACCTGAGCCAGGAAGGCTTCGAGGTGCTCCTGGCAGAAGATGCCAAGGCGCTCAACCGCCTGCTGACGCGTGAAACCGTCGACCTGATCGTGCTCGACCTGATGCTGCCTGGCGAGGACGGGTTGTCTATCTGCCGCCGCCTGCGCGCCGCCAACGACGTCACGCCGATCATCATGCTGACGGCCAAGGTCGAGGACGTCGACCGCATC
>NZ_DCXA01000010.1:2765-7944 GCF_002328915.1 Aquabacterium sp. UBA2148 | reverse complement strand
GCGAGCCATCCAGAGCGGGTTTGACCAGAGCACCGAGTTCATCGGCTACTTCGACGACCGCATCGACAGTCGCGTCCTGCCGGAAGCGCGAAGCATGCGCCTGGGCGGTCTTCGCGACGTGGCCAATTACGTCTACGCCCATGGCGTGCACGAGGTCTACATCACCTTGCCGCTGGGCTCGCAACCCCGCCTGGTGGAGTTGATGGAGGCGCTGCAGGGAACGACGGCTTCGCTGTACTTCGTGCCGGATGTGTTCGGCATCAGCATCATCCAGGGTCGCTTGCAGGACATGAACGGCGTGCCGGTCGTGGGCATTTGCGAGACACCTTTCACGGGCACGAACGACCTCGTCAAGCGCGTCTCGGACGTCATCCTGGCCAGCATCATCCTGGTGCTGATCTCGCCCTTGCTGGCCGGCGTCGCGATCGGCGTGAAGCTTTCATCGCCCGGGCCGGTGATCTTCAAGCAGCGGCGCAATGGGCTTGATGGCGAAGAAATCATCGTCTACAAGTTCCGCTCCATGCGCACCCAGGACAACGGTGCCGTGGTGCGTCAGGCCACCAAGGGTGATTCGCGGATCACCCCTTTTGGTGCCTTCATCCGCAAAACCTCGCTCGATGAATTGCCGCAGTTCATCAACGTGCTGCAAGGCCGCATGAGCATCGTGGGGCCGCGCCCCCATGCCGTGGCCCACAACGAAGAGTACCGGCGCCTGATCAAGGCCTACATGGTGCGCCACAAGGTGCGCCCGGGCATCACGGGTTGGGCCCAGGTGCACGGCTTCCGGGGAGAGACCGAAACCATTGACAAGATGCAGGCGCGGGTCGAGTACGACCTGGAGTACCTGCGCAACTGGTCGTTGGGCCTGGACATGCAGATCATCATCCGGACGATCCGGTTGATGCTGTTCGACCGCAACGCTTACTGAACAAGCTCATCGAAAGAGGTGATCGTGAAGGTGTCAGCCCCCATCCCCGCCCGCCGTTTCCCAGCCCTGTTGACCGCCGCCTCGGCTGCGCTCCTGATGGGCTGGTGCGGTTCGTGCTTGGCTCAGGCAGACGAGGCCCTGCCGCTCTTCCTGACGACGTCCTTGACCCTGATGCATGACTCGAACCTCGCACGCACCCCCGAGCGGCAAAGCGACACCGTTCGGGCTGCGGCATTGGCGGCTGGGCTGAACAAGTCTTACGGGCGTCAGACCTATTTGTTGTACGGCCGTCTCACCAAGAACCAGTACAACCGTTTTGCGGAGTTGCTCGACAACGATGGCAAGAACCTCAATGGCAAGGTCAGCTCGGAGTTCATGAGCAACTGGCTGGTCACGCTGGCAGGGCAATACGACGAGAACCTCAACTCCCTTCAGGACAACGTCATCGTTGGCAACTCGGTCCAGAGTCAGGTCATTCGCAACATCCGTCGCTACCGCGACACCAACCTGAGTGTTCAGTACGGCAAGTCCGGTTTGTGGTCCGTGGTTGGCAAGCTGGACAAGAACGACCTGACCTTCTCGGAGCAACAAGAGCAGAACGCGGATCAGACCTCGCAGAGTTTGCGGGTCTACTACAGCCCGAGTGACCTGCTGCGCTTTGGTGTTGGTCCGCGTTTCGTGAAAACCGAGTACCCCAATCGCACCACCAGCAAGACGGTCGAAGACAGCAACCTGGACTTCACGACCGATTGGCGGGTCAGTGGGCTGAGCTCGCTCAATGCCTTGCTGTCCCTGCGAGACACCAAGTACACCGATGCCAGCGGGCAATCGACCAGCAAGGGCTCGACCACGGGCTCGCTGGGCTGGGTGTTCACGCCCCGCGGCTCTGTGAGTTATTCGGCCAACTTGAGTCGCCGCACCAGTTCGGACCGCGCGAACGGTGGCGCAGGCGGGCTGGCATCGATCACGACCGACTACATCACCAACTCGGTGGCACTGGGCGCCAACTGGCAGGCGACAGCCAAGATCAAGGTGGGTGCCAACTACACCCGCAACATGTACGACAGCTCTCGCACGGTGAACTACAGCCCGGCTCAACTGGCCTTTCTCAACAGCGAAGACAGCACCGACAGCCACCAGGACACCTACTCCCTGGACGTGCAGTACCAGCTGATGCGCTCGGTTGAGCTGGGTTGCAACCTGGCCAAGTACAACCAGACGCGCGGCATCGGCCGCAACGAGTACGACGGGCACTCGACCAGCTGCTCGGCCAGCCTCACCCTGGATTGACACCTCTCAGCGACTGACATGCCTTGCATCCTTCTTACCGGAGCCTCCGGGTACATCGCGTCCCACATGTGGGTGGTGGCCCGCCAGGCTGGCTACCAGGTTGTGGGTGTCGACAGCCACGTCAACAGCTCGCCCCGGGTGTTGGATCGCCTGCGCACCCTGATCGGTGAAGAGCCCGTTTTCGTCCATGGTGATGTGCGCGATCCCGCTGTGATGGACCGTTGCTTCGACATCGGACGCGAGCGCTTCGGGGGCATCGAAGCGGTGGTTCATTTCGCGGCGCTCAAGGCCGTTGGCGAGTCGGTCGAGCGTCCGCTCGATTACTTCGAGAACAACCTGGGCGGCTTGCTGTCGGTGTGCCAGGCCATGAAACGCCATGGCGTCAACCAGTTGGTTTTCAGCTCGTCGGCAACGGTCTATGGCCAACCCGATCGCTTGCCCATCACGGAAGACTCGGCTTTGCGCTCGACCAACCCGTACGGGCAAACCAAGCTGGTGGGTGAAGAACTGCTGCGTGGCCTGGAGGCGTGCGACCCCAACTGGCGCATCGCTTACCTGCGCTATTTCAACCCGGTGGGCGCTCACGAAAGTGGCCTGATCGGCGAAGACCCCCGAGGCATCCCCAACAACCTCATGCCTTATGTGGCGCAGGTCGCGGTCGGCAAGCGTCCGCACCTCAATGTGTTCGGCAACGACTACGACACGCCGGATGGCACGGGGGTGCGCGACTACATCCATGTCATGGACCTGGCTGAAGGTCACGTCTCGGCACTGAAGTACCTGGCCGACAAGGGGCAATCGCTCACGGTCAACCTCGGCACGGGCCGGGGCTACAGCGTGCTGGAGCTCGCGCGAGCCTATGGCGAAGCCGCTGACCGCGAGGTGCCCGTGGTGTTCGCGCCGCGTCGCCCGGGCGACGTCGCGGCTTGTTATGCCGACCCCGCTCTGGCCGAGCGCCTCATGGGCTGGAAGGCCAGCCGGGGCTTGAAAGAAATGTGCGTGGACTCCTGGAGATGGCAGTCCACCAATCCACAAGGTTTCGAAGGTTGAGGATCATGACCCAGTCCGCTTTGTCCGTCTTGCCGGTGATCATGGCCGGTGGCTCCGGCACCCGCCTGTGGCCGCTCTCGCGCGCCCTGTATCCCAAGCAGTTCCTCATCTTGTCGGGCAACCAGAGCTTGTTCCAGCAAGCCCACCTGCGCCTGCAGGCCTTGGCAGGCGAGGGTGTCGAGGTGGGCAAGCCCTGCATCGTCGGCAACGAGGAGCATCGCTTCCTGGTGCTCGATCAACTGCGTGAGGTCAAGGGTGAGCCAGCGTCTCTGTTGCTGGAGCCTGCGGGCCGCAACACCGCTCCGGCGGTGACCCTGGCGGCGTTGCAGGCCACGGCCGATGGCGCCGACCCGATCCTGGTGGTCACCCCGGCTGACCAGACGGTGGTTGATGCCGCGGCTTACACGGCGGCGCTGCGCAAGGCGGTTTCGGCTGCAGCCCTGGGCGACATCGTCATCCTGGGCATCACGCCGGACAAGCCCGAGACCGGCTTTGGCTACATCCGCACCTCGGGTGCCGATGCCCAAGGCGTCCGCGACGTGGCCGCCTTCGTTGAAAAGCCCAACCTGGAAAAAGCGCAGGCCTACCTGGCTGACGGCGGCTACTTCTGGAACAGCGGCATGTTCGTGATGCGTGCTTCGCGATGGCTGGCTGCACTCGGCCATTTCCGCCCGGACATCGCCGAGGTCACGAAGGCATCGTTTGCCGTTCGCACCACGGACGCGCAGTTCGTGCGCCCAGGCAAAGAAGAGTTCAAGGCGGTGCCTTCCGAGTCGGTGGACTATGCAGTGATGGAGCAGTGCCCGGCCAAGCCGGATGCCGGCTTCAAGGTGCGCATGGTGCCGCTGGATGCGGGCTGGTCTGACCTGGGCGCGTGGGACGCCGTCTGGCAGGTCAGCGAGCATGACGCCGCGGGCAACGCTTCGCAGGGCGACGCCCTGATCGAAGACAGCCGCAACACCCTGGTTCATGCCAACAGCCGCCTGGTGGCTGCCGTGGGCCTGGACAACGTGGTGGTGGTGGAGACGCCGGACGCCGTGCTGGTGGCCGATCGCAGTCGCAGCCAGGACGTCAAGAAGATCGTGGCCAGCCTGGACAAGGCTTCGCGCACCGAGGGCAGCCTGCACCGCCGTGTGCACCGCCCCTGGGGCTGGTACGACTCGATCGACATGGGGCCGCGCTTTCAGGTCAAGCGCATCATGGTCAAGCCCAAGGCTTCCTTGAGCCTGCAGATGCACCACCACCGTGCCGAGCACTGGATCGTGGTCAGCGGCACGGCCGAGGTCACCAATGGCGACCAGGTGCTGATGCTGAGTGAAAACCAGTCGACCTACATCCCGCTGGGCACGGTGCACCGCCTGGTGAACCCGGGTGCGATCCCGCTGGAGATCATCGAAGTGCAGTCGGGCAGTTACCTGGGGGAGGACGACATCGTTCGCTTCCAGGACAACTACGGGCGTTCGGCTTGATGCTGTCGTGCTGACCTTTGGGGCTGCATGCCCGGAGGCAACAAAAATGGCCACCCTTGGGTGGCCATTTTGTTTGGCGGGGGCAATGAGCCCCGGTGCTCCGCCTTTGGCGTTCGATCAAGCGAGCGTCAGCAACAAGTCCAGCGGGTGATCCGCGATCACGTCCGCGCCCCAGCTGCCCACCTCGCCGTTGTGCCCGATGTAGCCCCAGTTGGCCGCTGCACTGGGCATGCCGGCGGCTTGCGCGGCCTGGATGTCACGCAGGTCATCGCCCACGTACAGCACGGAAGACGCTTCCACGCCCAGTTCCTGCGCAGCGGTGAGCAGCGGCAGGGGGTGTGGCTTCGGGTGGGCGGTGGTGTCGCCGCTGATGTTGGCGCCAGACCGCTCAAGCAGGCCCAATGCGCGCAGCACGGGCACGGTGAAACGGTGCGGCTTGTTG
>NZ_DCXA01000010.1:0-2669 GCF_002328915.1 Aquabacterium sp. UBA2148 | reverse complement strand
CGGTGAAACGGTGCGGCTTGTTGGTCACCACGCCCCACTTGAGGCCACGGGCCTCGATTTCATCGAGCATGGCGGACACGCCGTCGAACAACGCGGTGGTCTCTGCCAGGCATTGGTCGTAGTGCGCCAGGAAGGCCGTGCGCAGGGCGTCGAATTCGGGGTGGCCGGGGCGGATGTCCAGGCCCACACCGATCAGGCCGCGTGCTCCCGCCGAGGCGTAGGGACGCAGCATGTCCAGCGGCAGTGGTGCGAGCCCGCGGTCCAGACGCAAGCGGTTGAGTGCGCCACCCAGGTCGCCTGCCGTGTCGGCCAGGGTGCCGTCGAGGTCAAACAGGACGGCGGTGGCGGGGTGCGGCCAGGCGATGGAACCGGTCAGTGCCATGCTCAGCCTTGCAGGGGCTTGCGGCAAGCCACCATGTAGTTGACGCTGGTGTCGCCCGAGAGCCAGTAGCGGCGGGTGATGGGGTTGTATTCCAGGCCCTTGAACTGCACCAGCTCCAGGCCGGCTTCGCGGATCCAGCGGGCCAGCTCGGCCGGGCGGATGAAGCGCGAGAACTCGTGGGTGCCCTTGGGCAGCAGCTTGAGCACGTACTCGGCGCCCACGATGGCGAACAGGAAAGACTTGGGGTTGCGGTTGAGCGTCGAGAAGAACACCCAGCCGCCGGGGCGGGCCATGCTGGCGCAGGCGCGGATGATGGACGACGGGTCGGGCACGTGCTCGAGCATCTCCATGCAGGTGACGACGTCGAAGGCGCCGGGCTGCTCGGCGGCCAGGTCTTCGGCGGCGATGCTGCGGTACTCGAGGTTGGCCACGCCGCCCTCCATGGCGTGCAGCTGGGCCACCTTCAGGGGCTTGTCGGCCAGGTCCACGCCCAGCACCTTGGCACCACGGCGAGCCATGGATTCAGCCAGGATGCCGCCACCGCAGCCCACGTCGAGCACGTTTTTGCCCGAGATGGCGGCGAACTGGTCGATCCAGTCCAGGCGCAGGGGGTTGATCTGGTGCATGGGACGGAATTCGCTCTCCGGGTCCCACCACTTGTGGGCCAGGTCGGAAAACTTCGCGAGTTCTTGGGGGTCGGCGTTGATCATGGGCGACATGCTACCCAATGCCGGGCGGTTTGCGCGCGAGGTGGCTCAAGTCATGCCTGATTCAGCGGCAGGGCGTTTGCGCCGCAGGCGATCAGCTCACGTCGTTGCGACCGGCTTTACGTTGCCAGCGGTAGAGGGTGTTGCGGCTGATGCCCAGGCGTCGCGCCGCCTCCGACATGTTTCCCTGCGTGGCCTCGATGACCTGGCTGATGGCCTGGCTGGACAGGCGGCGAAGGTTGGTCTCGCCCACGTTGGTGTCCGCTTGGGAGGGCGGATTCGATGCCGCCCCGTGGGGTGGCTGTGGCGGCCTGATGCCATCGGCAGCATGCAGCTCTTCGGCCATGTCTTCTGGCAGGTGAGACCAGTCGAGGTCCCTTGCATCGGAGGGCAGCAAGGCGCAGGCGGTTCGCAGCAGGGCGTGGAGCTGTCGCAGGTTGCCGAGCCAGGCGTGCTGGCGCAGGGCAGTGAGCAGGCCCGGGTGCACGCCCTCGATGGCCGGGCGACCCATTTCGCGGGCGATGCGGCTGAGCATCTCGTGCAGCAGTGCGTCGAAGTCCTGCCGCTCGCGCAACGGGGGCAGGGTCACGCTCAGGCCGTTGAGTCGGTAGTAGAGGTCCGCGCGGAAGGTGTTGCAGGCGATGGCGTCCTTGAGCCGTTGATGCGTGGCACTCACGAGCAGGAAGTCGACTGGCGTGGCCTGACCGCCGCCCACAGGCACAACGGCCTTGTCCTGCAGCACGCGAAGCAGGCGAGCTTGAAGTGGCAGCGGCATGTCCCCGATTTCGTCGAGGAAGAGGGTGCCGCCGTGGGCCTCGCGGATGCGACCTGGTGAGCCCTCGCGGCGCGCGCCGGTGAAGGCGCCTCCGACATAGCCGAAGAGTTCGGCCTCGATCAACTGCTCTGGCAGGGCCGCGCAATTGACCGCCACGAAGGGCTTGCCCGCCCGGGGGCCTTCTTCGTGCAGGCGGCGTGCGAGCACCTCTTTGCCGGTGCCTGATTCGCCCTGGATCAGCAGCGCGATGCCTTGCGCCTGCACGCGCCGGGCGCGTGAGAAGGCGTCGGCAACGCGTGGGTCCATGGCGGTTGGCTGACAGGGGGCCTGGACGACGTCAGGCCGCGCGTCCCGCTTTGCGGGGTGCGTCGCTGTTGGCGTTTGTTCGCGGATCGGTGGGCACGTGGCGCAGCCGCTTTGTGTGGTGGTGGGCGTCGGTGCGCGGGCCTGGATCACCACGCGCTCGGTGCCGTCCAGCCGAGCATGCAGGGCCTGGCCGCCCCGCGAGCCCTGGAGCACGCGCACCCGTCCCGGCGGCCACAGGCCCAGCCCGGTGCCGGTGAGCTGCTCCAGCGTGCAGGCACCGATTCGGTCTGCCGGCAAGGCCAACCACTGTTGGGCCAGGGGGTTGGCGCCCACCACCCAGCCGTCTTCCGACAGCGCGACCAGGCCCTCGCCGACGCCGCCCAGGCCCTCGGCCAGCGGGTGCAGGCGCAGGATGCGATCGCCAGCGTGGCGGGCGTGGAAGAGCCGGTCTTCGATCATGCGGGCGGCCGATCGCACCAGCGCGAAGGTGTGGGGGTGG
>NZ_DCXA01000008.1:7966-8201 GCF_002328915.1 Aquabacterium sp. UBA2148 | reverse complement strand
CCCGGGATGAACTCCGTCAACCGACGCAGCTTGCGGCGCTGCTCGTCGGGGCAGCGCTCTTCGAGCAGGGCCAGGTTGTCCCAATCCATGGCCAGCACCAGGTCGAAACGCTCGAAGTCAAGCGGCACGACCTTGCGCGCGCGCAGCCCGTCCAGGCGGTAGCCGCGTCGGCTGCCAGCGTCTTGCGAGCGGTCGTCGGGCGGGCTGCCCACGTGGTAGGCGTGGGTGCCCGCCA
>NZ_DCXA01000008.1:0-7895 GCF_002328915.1 Aquabacterium sp. UBA2148 | reverse complement strand
GTGGTAGGCGTGGGTGCCCGCCGAGTCGACCTCGACCTGTTCGGCCAGGCCCGCTTGCTCCAGGCGCTGACGCAGCACGGCTTCGGCGGTCGGGCTGCGGCAGATGTTGCCCATGCAGACCATGAGCACGCGCACGCGGGCACCCGGGTTGCGCTCGATGGAAGCGTCGCCAGGGGCGGTAACGCCGGTGGCGCCGAGGATGCGGGACAGCAGGCTGGACATCGGAGGCGTTGACTTCTCTTGTTTACTTGCGAGCCGACGCAGCAGCCAGGACGTGGTCGTGGCCGGCGGCGCCAAAGGCCTGCTCCTTGAGCAGGGCCAGCTGGTCGCGCAGGCGGGCGGCTTTTTCGAACTCCAGCGCGCGGGCGGCTTCGAGCATGTCCTTTTCCAGTTGCTTGATGCGCTTGCCCAGGTCGCGCTCGGACAGGGCCTCCGCGCCTTCCATCGACTTGGCCAGGGCCTCGGCGGCCTTGAGGTCGTCCTTGGCGGCGTTGGACATCACGCCATCGATCAGCTCCTTGACCTTCTTGTTGATGGTCTTGGGGGTGATGCCGTGGGCCTCGTTGTGGGCGATCTGCTTGGCGCGGCGGCGGGCGGTTTCGTCCATCGCCTTGCGCATCGACTCGGTCACCTTGTCGGCGTAGAGGATGGCGTGGCCGTTCTGGTTGCGCGCGGCGCGGCCGATGGTCTGGATCAGGCTGCGCTCGGCGCGCAGGAAGCCTTCCTTGTCGGCGTCCAGGATGGCCACGAGCGAGACTTCGGGGATGTCCAGGCCCTCGCGCAGCAGGTTGATGCCGACCAGCACGTCGAAGGTGCCCAGGCGCAGGTCGCGCAGGATCTCGACGCGCTCGACGGTGTCGATGTCGGAGTGCAGGTAGCGCACCTTGACGCCGTTCTCGGTCAGGTAGTCGGTGAGCTGCTCGGCCATGCGCTTGGTCAGCGTGGTGATGAGCACGCGCTCGTTTTTCTCGACGCGGATGCGGATTTCCTGCAGCACGTCGTCAACCTGGTGGGTGGCCGGGCGCACCTCGACGACCGGGTCGACCAGGCCGGTGGGGCGCACCACCTGCTCGACCACCTGGCCGGCGTGCTGCTGCTCGTACACAGCAGGGGTGGCCGTCACGAAGATGCACTGGCGCATCTTGCCTTCGAACTCCTCGAACTTGAGCGGGCGGTTGTCCATCGCCGAGGGCAGGCGAAAACCATACTCCACCAGCGTGGTCTTGCGGGCGCGGTCGCCGTTGTACATGGCGCTGAGCTGGCCGATCATCACGTGGCTCTCGTCGAGGAACATGAGCGAGTCACTGGGCATGTAGTCCACCAGCGTGGGCGGCGGGTCGCCCGGCTTGGCGCCCGACAGGTGCCGGGTGTAGTTCTCGATGCCCTTGCAGTGGCCGACTTCCTGGAGCATTTCCAGATCGAACCGGGTGCGCTGCTCGACGCGCTGGGCCTCGACCAACTTTCCTGCTGACACCAGCTCCTTGACGCGCACATTGAGCTCTTCCTTGATGCCGTCGATGGCGCGCAGCACCTGCTCGCGCGGCGTCACGTAGTGGCTCGATGGGTAAACCACGAAGCGCGGGATCTTCTGCTGGATGCGGCCGGTGAGCGGGTCGAACAGCGAGAGGGAATCGACCTCGTCGTCGAAGAGCTCGACGCGCAAGGCCAGTTCGGAGTGCTCGGCCGGGAAGATGTCGATGGTGTCGCCGCGCACGCGGAAGGTGCCCCGGCTGAAGTCGGCATCGTTGCGCTTGTACTGCATGCGAATCAGCTGGGCGATGGCGTCGCGCTGGCCGAGCTTGTCGCCATTGCGCACGATGAAGCGCATCTGCGTGTAGTCCTCGGGCTTGCCGATGCCGTAGATGGCCGAGACGGTGGCCACGATGACCACGTCGCGGCGCTCGAGCAGGCTCTTGGTGGCGGACAGCCGCATCTGCTCGATGGCCTCGTTGATGGCGCTGTCCTTCTCGATGAAGAGGTCGCGCTGCGGAACGTAGGCTTCGGGCTGGTAGTAGTCGTAGTAGCTGACGAAGTACTCGACGGCGTTGTTGGGGAAGAACTCGCGGAACTCGGCGTAGAGCTGCGCCGCCAGGGTCTTGTTGGGCGCAAAAACGATGGCCGGTCGACCTTCACGGGCGATGACGTTGGCCATGGTGAAGGTCTTGCCCGAGCCGGTCACGCCCAGCAGGGTCTGGTAGCTCAGGCCGTCTTCGATGCCCTCGCAAAGCTGGGCGATGGCGGTGGGCTGGTCACCGGCCGGCGGGTAGGGCTGAAAGAGCTCGAAGGGCGAGCCCTCGAAGCTCACGAACTGGCCGGCGGGCTGACCCGAGGATGCGTCGGATTCCGTGACACCTGAACGGCTGGCAGCAGGGGATTGGGCGGTGGAGGCGGGCATCCGAGGCGACTACGGGCTAAAATCAAGGGTTTGCCCACATCGGGCACTGGCTGAACGGTGGCACCCGAGGCGACGCATCCCACAGGAAGCGCTGGCCGCGGCACCGAATCTTTCAGCTTATCTCAACCGACCGGAGACTGCTTGCATGGCCTCACTGTTTGCTTCCGTTGAAATGGCCCCCCGCGACCCGATCCTGGGCCTCAACGAACAGTTCAACGCCGACCCCAACCCCAAGAAGGTGAACCTGGGCGTGGGCGTGTACACCGACGACCAGGGCAAGCTGCCCCTGCTCAAGTGCGTGGCCGCCGCTGAAAAGCAGATGCTCGAAGCCCCCAAGGCACGTGGCTACCTGCCCATCGACGGCATCGTGGCCTATGACAAGGCTGTGCAAGGCCTGGTCTTCGGCGCCGAACACCCCGCCGTCAAGGGCGGCCGCATCGCCACCGCCCAGGCCATCGGCGGCACGGGCGGCCTCAAACTCGGCGCCGACTTCCTCAAGCGCCTGAACCCCAGCGCCCAGGTCCTGATCTCGGACCCGAGCTGGGAAAACCACCGCGCCCTGTTCGAGTCGGCCGGCTTCCCGGTTGACACCTACCCCTACTACGACGCTGAGAAGCGCGGCATCAACTTCGACGGCCTGATCGCCAAGCTGAAGTCGGCCGCGGCCGGCACCATCGTGCTGCTGCACGCCTGCTGCCACAACCCGACCGGCTACGACATGACCGACGCCCAGTGGGATGAGGTCATCGCCGTGATCAAGGCAGGCGGCCTGGTGCCCTTCCTGGACATGGCCTACCAAGGCTTTGGCAACGGCATCGCCGAGGACGGCGCCGTGGTCATCAAGTTCCTGGAAGCCGGCCTGAGCTACTTCGTGTCGACCAGCTTCTCCAAGAGCTTCTCGCTGTACGGCGAGCGCGTGGGCGCCCTGAGCATCGTGAGCGAAACGGCTGAAGAGTCGACCCGCGTGCTGAGCCAGCTCAAGCGCGTGATCCGCACCAACTACTCCAACCCGCCCACGCACGGCGCGCAAGTGGTCGCCACCGTGCTGACCACGCCCGCGCTGCGCCAGATGTGGGAAGACGAGCTGGCCGAGATGCGCGATCGCATCAAGGTGATGCGCGGTGCGCTGGTCGAGAACCTCAAGGCCGCTGGCGTTGAAGGCGACCTGGGCTACATCACCCGCCAGAAGGGCATGTTCAGCTACTCCGGCCTGAACGCCACCCAGATGCAGCGCCTGCGCAGCGAGTTCGGTGTCTACGGCGTCGACTCCGGCCGCATCTGCGTGGCCGCGCTGAACACCGGCAACCTGGCGTATGTGGCCTCGTCCATCAAGGCCGTGATGTGAGGGCACTGAGTTCGCGGCGGGCCTGAGGCCCAGCCTGCGACGCACAAGGGGCGCCTTTCACCTGGCGCAAAGAACCCTGAACAAACCTGCTTCGGCTCATGCCGCCGCAGGTTTTTTTACGTCCATGACAGGCCGCATGATCTGATCGGATCAACACCCTCGGTGGCCACCACCCAACCCTTGTCACACCCTTTTACGAAGATCCCGGTGAACGGTTTTCATGCCTGCCCCACAGGCAACCATCTGCATCAACCCACCGGAGATTTCGATGAAGGGTGCTTCCCATCCCACCAACGACGTGACGCTCGCCGAGTCGCACGTTCCCACCATCCGCGACGTCATCGACAGCGTCGAAGCCAGCCGTCGGCAGTTCATCCAGGGTGGCGTGAGCGCCGCCGCACTGGCATCTGTGGGTGGCTTGACCCTGGGTGGTCTGGTCGGCACCGTCGAAGCCGCTGCCGTGCCGCCCAGCGTGGGCTTCCCCGGCATCGGTTTCGAAAGCGTGCCCGCCAACACCCGCGCGCTGAACGCCTCGCTGGGTGGCTCCGCCACTTCCACGGTTGACAAGATCACCGTGCCCGCTGGCTACACCGCTCAGGTCTTCGTGGCCTGGGGCGACCCGATCATGCCCGGTGGCACCACCTTCGTCGGCAACGCCTCCGAAACGGCCGCACAACAAGCCAAGCAGTACGGCATGCACACCGATGGCATGCACTTCTTCCCTTTCCCGGGTGCCAGCGGTGCCGCCGCCAGCGACCGCGGCCTGCTGTGCGCCAACAACGAGTACACGCACGAAGACATCCTGTTCCCCGACGGTCAGGTCAACGGCTACAACATCGCCAAGACCCGCAAGTCGCAAGCCGCCCACGGCGTGTCGATCGTTGAAGGCCGCCGCATCAACGGCAAGTGGAGCGTCGTCAAGAACTCGATCTACGGCCGCCGCATCACCGCCAACACCAAGAGCCGCGTTTCGGGCCCGGCCGCTGGCCACGCCCTGATGAAGGCCAACGAGTACGTCATTGGCGAAAACGGCTCGGTGCCCACCGGCAACCAGCTCGACGGCTTCACCGCCTACGGCACCATCAACAACTGCGCCCACGGCATCACGCCCTGGGGCACCTACCTGACCTGCGAAGAGAACTGGAACGGCAACTTCGGCTCGAACGCCGCCCTGCCCGCCACCAGCACCGAAACAGGCAAGCTGTACAACCGCTACGGCGTGACCGCTGGTGGCTTCGGCTACCGCTGGCACACCACCGACCCTCGCTTCGACCTGTCGGTCAACCCGAACGAGACCAACCTGTTCGGTTGGGTGGTCGAAATCGACCCCTACGACCCGCGCAGCCTGCCGGTCAAGCGCACCGCCCTGGGCCGCTTCAAGCACGAGAGCGCCCAGTACGTCGTCGATGCCCAGAACAACGTTGCCTTCTACATGGGTGACGACGAGCGCAACGAGTACATCTACAAATTCGTCTGCTCCGGCAAGTTCAATCCGACCAACCGCGCCGCCAACCGCAACCTGCTCGACAGCGGCACCCTGTACGTCGCTCGCTTCGACAGCAGCCTGCAAGGTCAGTGGGTCGCCCTGGAGCCCGGCACCATCGGTGTCAACGGCCAGGCCCTGCGCGACAACCCCAACTTCACCGGCGCCAACGACGCCGAGGTGCAAGCCAAGATCCTCATCAAGACCCGCATGGCCGCTGACGCCGTCGGTGCCACGATGATGGACCGCCCCGAGTGGACGGGCGCGCGCCCCCGCATCAACGGTTTCGACGAAGTCGAGGTGTACTGCACCCTGACCAACAACAACCGCCGCGGCAGCAGCACCACGCCTTCGTCCAATGCCATCGACGGCAGCACCACCGCTGCTTCGGCCCGTCCCGCTGTGGACGCGGCCAACCCGCGTGCCGACAACGTCTACGGCCACATCATCCGCTGGCGCGAAGCCAACAAGTCGGTCACCTCGACGACTTTCAGCTGGGACCTGTTCGCACAGGCCGGTGACACCGCCACCACCAAGGCCGCCAAGCCGACCAACGACTACAAGGGCAACATCGTCGACGCCCCCAACGGCAGCGCCGACTACGGTGCCCCGGACGGCCTGTGGTTCGACTACTTCGGTCGCCTGTGGGTGCAGACCGACCAGGTCGGCGATGGCTCGGGTGACTTCGTCAACATCGGCGGCAACATGATGGTGTGCGCCGACCCGAACACCGGCGTGACCCGCCGCTTCATGACCGCGCCCAACAAGTGCGAAGTCACCGGCGTGACGATGACCCCGGACGGCAAGACCATGTTCGTGGGCATCCAGCACCCGGGCGAGGACTCGACCTTCGCCAACCCGACGCAGTTCTCGAACTGGCCTCAGAACCAGTACGCCGTGGAATCGGACGGCGTGACCGTGCTGCCCGCCGGTCGTCCCCGCTCTTCCGTGGTCGTCATCACCAAGGACGACGGCGGGATCATCGGCTCCTGATGGGTGCCGCAGTTCAAGCTTCCCAAGAAAGGATCACCAACATGAAATCCAAGCTGTTTGCTGCCGCTTTGCTGGCAGCTTCCGTGGGCGCCCAAGCCGCCCCGGTCATCGCCGACAGCGCCACCTTCACCGGTGACGTCATCACCTTCAACGAGTTCGACGGCCTGACCGTGGGCAGCAGCCTCGACCTGGGCAACGGCGTGACGCTGACGACCACGGCCAACGCCATCGCCGGTCAGTACGCCCAGGACCTGGGTGACAACGGCCTGTGGAGCGTGGTCGGCAACGCCAACCGCGACGGCTCCTTCCTGGCCTCGGCCTTCACCACCGGGCGCGGCGAAATCGGTTTCTCGTTCGCCAACCCGGTGTCGTCGGTCGGCGCTTTCGTCAACCAGTTCCAGGCTGCCGGCAAGACCAACAACAGCATGCTGGTGGTGGCTTATGACATCGACGGCTATGTGCTCGAGAGCTTCAGCGTGTCGATCGACACCGATGCTTTCGGCTACGACGAAGGCAAGTTCCTGGGCTTCCAGCGCGCCACGGCCGACATCTACGGCTTCGGCTTCGTCGATGGTTCGGTGGTGATCGACAACGTCACGACCGCTGTGCCCGAGCCCGAAGCCTTGGGCCTGATGCTGGCAGGTCTGGGTGTGGCTGGCCTGATCGCTCGCCGCCGCCGCGCCTGATCAAGCGCGAGCTGCTCGCGTGAGAGATGAGGGGCCCTTCGGGGCCCCTCTTTCTTGGGGCCACCGGCCCATCAACCCAGCTTGATGATCTTCGCCACCGATGGCACCCCAGCGCTGTTGAACACGAACAGCATGTAGTAGCCCGGCGGCGCGAGGTTGGCGTTCGCCGGCATGGTCACGCTCAGCTGCGTGCCCGAGGCCGTGTGCGTCAGCGGCAAGAAGCGCTGGTCGAAGTCCACCGTGTGCGTGGCCGATCCGGTCTTGACCAGGGTGACCCGGCTGACACCCGCCACATCGACGCCCACGTTGATGCGCGCGCCCCAGGCCGCCGTCTGCGGTGCCGAGGTGATGACCGGCCGCGTGGCCAGCGTCGCCGTGCGGTCCTGCTTGTACAGGTAAGGTGGGGTGTAGATCTCGGCGTTGAGGTTGTTCTGCGGACCGGGTGCGCCACCGCCCCCCAGGAGCACGCGCCCGTCGGGCAGCAGCATCGCCACCGAGTGGTACAGCCGCATCTTCTTGCCCGATGGCGTGGTGGTCCAGCTGTTGTTGGCCGGGTTCCAGATGCGCGCCGAGTACGTCACGCCAATCGCCACGTTCGAGACCATCGAGCCGCCGCTGACCAGCACCTTGCCGTCGGCCATGACCGTGGCCGATGCGTGGTAGCGGTCCTGCCCCACCCCCCAGACCGATTTGGAGGCAGGCGTGGCGCCATTGAGGTCGATCACCACAGCGCGGTTGAGCTTGCGCAGCGACAGGACCTTGCCTGGCGCGAACATCACCGAGGGCAGGTAGTCGTCGCTCTCGGCCAGCTTCAGCGGCGTGCGGGTGAGTTGCCCGGCGCCAGCCGCGGCATTCGGGTCCAGGTAGTAGGTGCCTCCCCACTTGGTGGCGATGAAGACCTGACCGTTGGGGGCTTGCCAGGCGCGGGGGTAGCTCCAGTTGCGCGCACCATAGGCGTCGTCGCTGGCCACCGCCGGCAGGCTGCGCCAGCCG
>NZ_DCXA01000009.1:0-4294 GCF_002328915.1 Aquabacterium sp. UBA2148 | reverse complement strand
ATTTGCTGGGGTCGTCCACGCGGAACAGGACGAAGAAATCGAAATCGGCGTGCTCCGGGGTGAGGCCTTCGATCACCTGGCCCGCCGTGGCGATGCGCGCGGGAGCGGCCGCCACGTCGCTCATGTCCAAGGCATAGTTGCCGGCGGGCACCCGGGCAGTGCCCTGGTTCACGGTGAGCAGATTGGTTCGTTCGCTGTCGTCACCGCCACCGCCGCATGCGGACAACAATGCGGACACGGTCAACAGGCCGCCAAGCAGCCAGCGCGTCGGGTGACGGCTCATCTCGAACTCCCTTTTCGAATCTTGTTCGCGAAACAGGCGGGACTGTAAAACGCAACAAGTGTTCCAAGAAGGGGTCAGATGGCCGATGCCACGTGAACCAGGGGGTCAGCGCTGGACGGCTTCCAGCAGGGCCGCGATGGCGGCCGGGTCCTCGATGGTGGTGAGGTCGCCCGTGGCGCGGCCCTCGCACACGGCCTGGATGGCGCGGCGCAGCAGCTTGCCCGAGCGGGTTTTGGGCAGCACGTTCACGAAATGCACGCGCGCGGGCCGGCCCACGGCGCCGATCTGCTGATCGACCGTTTGCATCACCTCGGCTTCGAGGGCCTTGCGCCCGGCCTCGTCGGCCACGCGGGCCGGGTCTCGGCAGACCACGAAGGCGCGCGCGACCTGGCCCTTGAGCTCGTCGGCCACGCCCACCACGGCCACCTCGGCGACGGCCGGGTGGGCGCTGACGGCCTCTTCGATCTCGCGCGTGCCCAGGCGGTGCCCGGCCACGTTGATGACGTCGTCGGTGCGGCCCAGGATGAAGTGGTAGCCGTCGGCGTCTCGGATGCCCCAGTCGAAGGTGTTGTAGACCTGCTGGTTGGCGAAGCTGCTCCAGTAGGTTTTGACGAAGCGCTGGTCGTCGCCCCACACGGTCTGCAGACAGCCGGGCGGCAAGGGGTAGCCGAGTGTGAGCACGCCCTTCTGGTCGGGCTGGGTGAGCACCTCGCCCGTTTGGTCGTCAAGCAGGCGCACGTCGTAGCCGGGCATGGCAAAACCAGGTGAGCCGAAGCGCGTCTGCAGCGACGGGTCGATGCCGCGCGGCACGCTCAGGATGGGCCAGCCCGTTTCGGTCTGCCAGTAGTTGTCGATGATGGGCTTGCCGATGGCGTCGCTGATCCACTTCGCCGTGGGCTCGTCCAGCGGCTCGCCGGCCAGGAACAGGTGCTTGAGGCTGGAGAGGTCGTGGCGCTTGAGGCAGTCCGGGTCCTGCTTCTTGAGCACGCGCACGGCCGTGGGCGCCGAGAACATGACGCTGACCTGGTGCTGCTCGACCAGCTTCCACCAGATGGCGGCGTCGGGCCGGATGGGCAGGCCTTCGTAGACGATGGTGCTCATACCGGCCAGCAGCGGGCCGTAGACGATGTAGCTGTGGCCCACCACCCAGCCGATGTCGCTGGTGCAGAAAAAGGTTTCGCCCGGCTTGCCGCAGAACAGCTGGTCCATGGACGCGGCCAGCGCCACGGCGTGACCGCCGGTGTCGCGCTGCACGCCTTTGGGCTTGCCCGTGGTGCCCGAGGTGTAGAGCGTGTAGCTGGGGTGGTTGGCGTCGACCCAGGTGCAGGGCACGACCTCGTCCATGACCTCCAGGCGCGCGGCCCGGTAGTCGATGTCGCGGTCCTTGACCATCCCGGCCGGGGCCAAGCCGCGGTGCACCATCACCACCTTGTCGGCCTTGTGGCGGCTCAGGTGCAGGGCCTCGTCGAGCAAGGGCTTGTAGGGGATGACCTTGCCGCCACGCGAGCCCGCGTCGGCCGAGACGATGACCTTCGGGGTGGCGTCCTCGATGCGACTGGCCAGGGAGTGGGCCGCGAAACCGCCGAACACCACCGAGTGGATGGCGCCCAGGCGCACCGTCGCCAGCATCGCGATGACCGCTTCCGCGATCATGGGCATGTAGATCAGCACGCGGTCGCCTTTGCCCACGCCCTGGTTGCGCAGCACGGCGGCCATGCGCTGCACCTCGACGTAGAGCTGGCCGTAGCTCAGCGTGCGCTCGGTGTTGGTTTCGCTGGAAATGGCGATCAGCGCGGGCTGGTCGGGGCGGTGTGGCACGTGCCGGTCAACGGCGTTGTGGCACAGGTTGAGTTGCCCGCCGACGAACCACCTCGCAAAGGGCGGGTGGCTGGTGTCGCAGACCTTGTGGAAGGGGCGGTGCCAGTCGATTCGCTGGGCCTGTTCGCGCCAGTAGGCGTCGCGATCGTGCAAGGACCGTTGGTGCAGGTCTGCGTAGGTCATGGGGCGCGCTCGCAGGGGGTGAAAGCGGTTTTTTGTTTGGATTTGTGGACATGCTAGTGTCACGAATACCCCCTTGAACAGGGGGGATACCCCCGCGTTCAAACCGAGCGCGCCTCACCGGCATCGGCCGTTCAGATGAAGACCGCTGCGCGCCTGAGGATGATCAAACCAAAGAAGCACAGGCCGAGCACCACACCCCATTTCAGGCACAACATGGCCCGCTGGCGCCAGACGACCTGTTTGGTGACGGTGAAGACGGCCATGTTGAGCAAAAAGCCCAGGGCCAGTGCAACGGCCAGGAAGCGAAAGAGCACCATGGCCGGCCTCACCAGGCCGGGGCCAGCTCGGCCATGCCACGCGGGGCCTGACGCTCGTCGGCGAAGCTGGTGATCTCGTAGGCGTCAGGTTGTTCGAGCAGGGCGCGCAGCAACTGGTTGTTGAGCGCGTGGCCCGAGCGGAAGGCCGTGTACGAGGCCAGCAGCGGGTGACCGACGACATAGAGGTCGCCGATCGCGTCGAGGATCTTGTGCTTGACGAACTCGTCGTCGTAGCGAAGGCCGTCGCTGTTGAGCACGCGGTAGCGATCGACCACGATGGCGTTGTCCATCGAGGCGCCCAGGCCCAGGCCTCGCGAGCGCATCATCTCGACGTCCTTGGTGAAGCCGAAGGTGCGGGCGCGGGCGATGTCCTGCTTGTACTTGCCGGAGCTGAAGTCGAACTCGACGCGCTGGCCGGTCTGGTCGACGGCGGGGTGGTCGAAGTCGATCTCGAAGGCCAGCTTGTAGCCGTGGTGGGGCTCCAGGCGGGCCCACTTCAGGTTGCGGCCTTCGCCCTCGCGCACCTCGACGGGCTTGAGCACGCGCACGAACTTCTTGGGGGCTTTTTGCAGCTCGATGCCGGCGCTTTGCAGCAGGTACACGAAGGCGGCCGAGGAGCCGTCGAGGATGGGCACCTCTTCGGCGGTGATGTCGATGTAGACGTTGTCCAGGCCCAGGCCGGCGCAGGCCGACATCAGGTGCTCGATGGTGTTGACCTTGGGCGCGCCCGGATCGCCACCGGGCGAGATGGTGGTGGCCATGCGGCAGTCGCACACCGACTCGGCCTTGACGGGGATGTCCACCGGCTGGGCCAGGTCCACCCGACGGAAGACGATGCCGGTGTCGGGCGCGGCGGGGCGCAGCGTCAATTCGACGCGCTGGCCGCTGTGCAGGCCGACGCCGACGGCGCGGGTCAGGGACTTGAGGGTGCGTTGTTGCAGCATGGGGGTGGATTATCGCTGCGATGCAGCAAACGTGCACACCCCGTCCGCCTATCCCGGCGATTGAAAAACGCCATCGCGCCAGCCCCGGGGCGCAGCGAGCTCAGATGGGTTCACAGCGTGTGCGTGCGATCACCGTGCTGAAAGCCGATGGCGTCGAACCACGGGCCTTTGACGAAGCCGATGACCTTGAAGAGCTCGCCCATTTCGTGCTCGGCGACCAGCATCTGCAGGGCGGCACGGGCCTTGACCTCCGCCGCTGTCGACGCCTGGCCGCAGCGCGCCATGGCTTCGCCCAGGCCGCAGTTGGTCAAGAAGCGACCCTGGCTGGTGTAGCCCAGCACCTCCCAACCCGCCTCCTGACCCGCCAGGGCGATGCCGGTGAAGTTCACGTGCGTGGTGATGTCTTTGTCGCCGACCATGGCCAGCGGATCCGGGTCGGCGGTGTGGGCGTGGTGGCACATCAGGGTGCCGCCACGTCGGTCGGGCAGGTAGTACTCGCGCTCGGGGAAGCCGTAGTCCAGGAAAAAGGCCGCGCCTTGGGTCATGCGTTGGGCCAGGGTGGTCACGAAGGCCTCGGCCTGGCCGTGGGTCTCGGTGACGGTGCCGGGGGCGTAGGCGGCATCGGGGTGCTCGGTCGGGGGGCGGGCGCCTTCGGGGGCTGGGCGGTCGGCCCAGCACAGGGTGGGCTGAGTCGGGGCGCTTGGGGTGCCAACCACGTCTTGGGTGGGGGGCAGCTCGGCCAGCGACAC
>NZ_DCXA01000138.1:11153-12459 GCF_002328915.1 Aquabacterium sp. UBA2148 | reverse complement strand
ATCGCCCGCGGGGCTGCAAGCCAGCGGCCTGATCGGGCCGTCTTCCAACCAGCAGCTCTTTCTGGGTTCGGGCCGGCAAGGCCTGCAACCCGACGACCTCGTCTTCTTGCGCCCCACGCAAAGCGAGGCGGTGCTTCAACAGTTCGGCGACATCGCCGTGGTCGAAGGCGACCGCGTGGTGGCGATGTGGCCGGTGTTCCCCGCGCGCGGCTGACGACCGATGCGCCCGACCCCAGGCGGCCAGAATCGGCCATAGAGTGTAGAAAAGCATGCCTTTTTCTGAAACCAAACGCACCCAGGGCACCAGCCAGAAGCGGCGCACGCCACGCGCCACCCGCACCAAACACCTGGCCCCGGCGCTGCTGCTGTGCGCCGGCCTGTTCGCTTTCAACGCTGCCGCGCACGCGCAAAGCTGGCGCGTGGGCGTCGGCATGAGCGACGTCACCGGCGAAGCCGCCGAGGTCGGCATGATGGGCTACGCCGAGCTCACGCAAAAAACCAGCGGCATCCACCAACGCCTGCGCGCCCGCGCCTTCATCACCGAAGACCCGCGCACGCAGCGCTCGGCCGTCATCGTCGTGACCGACACCGGCCTGGTGACGCAGGCCGTGCACCAGGCAGTCATGAAGCGCCTGGCCGCGAAGTTCGGCAACCGCTACACCGAGCGCAACGTGATGCTCACGGCCACGCACACGCACGCGGGCCCGGGCGGCTACTCGCATCACGCGCTCTACAACATCACCATCCTGGGCTTTCAGCAGCGCACCTTCAACGCCATCGTCGACGGCATCGTCGAGGCCATCGAGCGCGCGCATGCCCGGCTCGCACCCGGCGAGGTGCGCCTGAACCAGGGCGAGCTCACCAACGCCAGCCGCAACCGCTCGCCGCTGGCCTTCCGGCTCAACGCCGCCGAAGACCGCGCCCACTTCCCGCAAGAGATCGACCCGCTGATGACGGTGCTGAGCTTTCGCCAGGCCGGCCAGGACATCGGTGCCTTGAGCTTCTTTCCGACGCACGGCACCAGCATGACCAACCGCAATACGCTCATCAGCGGTGACAACAAGGGCTATGCCGCCTGGCACTGGGAGCACGACGTCGCGGGCGTGCGCCACCTGCACGACGCGCAGCCCTTCGTGGCCGGCTTCGCGCAGACCAACCCAGGCGACCTCACGCCCAACCTCAACGCCAAGCCCGGCAGCGGCCCCACCGAAGACGAGTTCGAGAACACACGCCTCATCGGCTTGCGCCAGGCGGACAAGGCGCTGGCGCTGTCTCAGAGGGCCAGCGAGGCCCTGGGCGGTGACAT
>NZ_DCXA01000138.1:0-11096 GCF_002328915.1 Aquabacterium sp. UBA2148 | reverse complement strand
AGGCCCTGGGCGGTGACATCGACTCGCGCATGCGCTACGTCGACATGAGCCGCGTGCAGGTCAGTGGCGCCTACACCCCCGACGGCAAGCCGATGCAGACCTGCCCGGCCGCGCTGGGTGCCAGCTTCGCCGCCGGCAGCACCGAAGACGGCCCCGGCCCGGGCATCGCCAAGGAAGGCGAGCCCAACCCCTTCCTCACCGCCGTCGGTGGCTTGGTGTTCTGGCCCTCGGCCACGCTGCGCGAGTGCCATGGCGTCAAGGAAGTCGTCATCCCGGTGGGCGACATGAAACCCTACCCCTGGTCGCCCGAGGTGCTGCCGCTGCAGGTGCTCAAGATCGGCTCCATCGTGTTCGCCGGCCTGCCGGCCGAGCCCACCATGATGTCGGGGTGGCGCATCCGCCGGCAACTGGCGCGCACACTGGGCATGGACATCAGCCGCGTCATCGTGGTCGGCTACAGCAACGCGTACACGCAGTACGTGACCACCCCCGAGGAGTACAGCCTGCAGGACTACGAAGGCGGCAGCACCCTGTTCGGCCCCGCCACCCAACCCGCCTACGTGCAAGAGCTCGACAAGCTGGCGCAAGACCTGGCCCTGGGTCGCCCCAGTGCCAACACCCTGACCCCTCGCGACCTGAGCCAGAACCAGCTCAACTTCCAGACCGGTGTGGTGCTCGACCTGCCCGCGCTGGGCAAGCGATTCGGTCAGGTGCTGCTCGAGCCCAACGCCAGCTACACCGCAGGCCAGACCGTGAGCGTGCGCTTTCAGACCGGCCACCCGAAGAACAACCTGCGCCGCAACGGCAGCTTCCTGCTGGTGCAACGCTGGGACGGTCAGGCCTGGCAGACCATCGCCGACGACAGCGACTGGGCCACGCGCTACCGCTGGCGCCGCACGCTGGGTGCCGAATCGGTGGCCGACATCGACTGGGCCATCCCGACGGGCACGCCTGCGGGGCGCTACCGCATCGCCCACTTCGGCGACGCCAAGAACCTGATGGGTCAGGTCAGCGCCTTCAGCGGGCAGACGCGCGAGTTCGAAGTGCGCTGACGCCTCAAGCGGTGGCGCGGGCCACCAGCACGCCATCGACCAAGGACGCGGCCCCCACCCGCTCGAGCTCCTGCGCCATGAAGGCGGCGATCGCCTCGGGCTCGATCGGGTAGAGCCCGCGCATCGCGTCGTTGCCCTCGAAGGTCGCCGAGACCATCTGCGTCAGCTCGGCCGGGCTCAGGCGCTTGGCTTCGAGCAGCTTGAAGGCCAGCAGCACCTTCAGCGCGTTGTCGGCGTTGCGCTGCGGGTCCTCGCTGAGCCACTGGATGCGCGAGCGTGCCGCCTGCAAAGCGGCGCTGACGGCGCCATCGTCCTCGCTGAACGGCGCCCCATGCCCGGGGATCACCACACGCGGCTGCAGTTGCCCGATCAGCTCCAGCGTGGCCGCCTGCTCGGCGAAACCGGGGATGCCCGCCAGCTCCGGAAAGATCACGCCGAAGCCCTTTTGCCACAGCGCATCGGCCGACATCAGGATGCCCAGCCGCTCGCACCACAGCATCACCATGGCGTGGTCGTGACCGCCGGCGGGCAACACGCGCCAGCCTTCACCGCCGAGCTCGATGAGTTCACCCACCGCCAGCAGCCGGTCGTGCCGAAAGCGCGGACACAGCTGGCTGGTGCGCCGGTAGCTCAGGCGCTCCTCGTCCCAGGCCTCGACCAGGTCGGCCTCGCCGGGCGGGATCCAGATCTCGCAGCCGTGCTCGGCCTGCAGCAAGGCGTTGCCGCCCGCATGGTCGGAGTGCAGGTGCGTGTTGACGATGCGTTCAAGCCGCCGCCCCTTGAGCGCCTCGCCGATCAAACCCAGCGTGCCCTCGCCCTCGGTGACGTAACCCGTGTCGACCACGGTGGGCACGTCGTCATCGGCAAAAACCACGTGGTTAGACGAGAGCCAACCGCGCTCGATGACCTGCAGGGTGTCGGGCAAAGACTTCATGGGCCGCAGTTTGCACCGACTTGGGGACCGCAGGGCGATCGGACGTCACCAGCAGGCATCTGTCCGGAAAATCAAGGTTGTTTGACGCTTCACGCCGGTGTCCGATTCCCACAATGTCTCTTGCGACGTCTTGCCGACGAGGCGTCGCGAGCCCTTGTGTCCAGACACCTCAGAGGCCACCATGCACACAGCACCCATCGCCGGCACCCGCACCCCCACCGTGCAGGTTCCCGCCCCAACGCCCCAGCCACCGCACTCGCCCCATTCGCGCCGAGTTCACGACGCCGAAGCACGGCGCCGACGCCTGCGCGACTTCTTCCGCTATCACGGCCCCTGGGCCCCTGGCGTGCGGCTGTTTCGGCGCATCGGCTTTCAGGCCAAGGCCAGCATCCTGACGGCGGTCTTCCTTGTGCCCATCGTGCTGCTGTCCTGGCAGTACTTCAAGGACAAGGCCGCGACCATCGAGTTCACCCGCGCCGAGCGCGTGGGCGTGAGCACCATGCAGCGCTTGGTGCCCGTCATGAAGGGCGTGATCGACACCCGCAACGCCACCCGCGCCATGCTGGGAGGGCACGCGGTTCAGGCCGACTACCAGGCCGCGCACCAAGCCACCGATCAAGCCCTGGCCGCGTTCGCTCAGTACGTGCAGCAGCAGGGCGATCCCTTGAAGATCAGCGCCAACGTGCAGCGCCTGCAAGAAAGCTGGCAAGCCACCGCCGGCTCCAAAGACGGCACCGACGGCAAGGGGCGCACCGTGTTCGGTCCGGTCACCGCTGCGGTCGTCGCCCTGCTCTACGCCGTCGGCGACAACTCCAACCTGGTGCTCGACCCCGACCTCGACAGCTACTACCTGATGAATGCGCTGGTGCTCACGCTGCCGCAGATGCTCGAGAGCACCGGTCAGATCTGGGGCTGGGGCACTTACGCCGCCTCGCGCGGCAGCATCGGATCGGAGCAGGAGGCCAACTGGGCCATCTGGACCGCCCGGACACAAAGCGGCGCCGAAGACATGCGCCGCTACTTCGAGCGCGTGGCCACCGCCAACGCCAACATCGCCGCCAAGATCGACACCAGCGCCCTGGACCAGGCCCTGGCCTTGCGCAAGCTGGGGCACCTGGCGGTGTTCGATGCCCATGGCCCCCAGCCCGCCGAGTTCTACCGGCAAGGCCGCGAAACGCTGGCGGCCCTGACAGGCCTCTATGACCACCACCTGCCCCTGCTCGACCAGCTGCTCGAGCAGCGTGAAGCCCACCTCACGCACGCCCGCGACCTGACCGCGGTGGTGCTGGTGCTCAGCTTGCTCTTGTCGTCCTACCTGTTCATCTCGTTCAGGAAGGTGCTCGAGGGTGGCCTGCGCGAAGTGGTGTTCCACATCGACGCCATGCGCGACGGCAACCTCGCCACCCAGCCCCGAGCCTGGGGCGCCGACGAAGCCGCCGGCCTGATGCGCACCATCGCCGACCTGCAGCAATCGCTGCGGCGCATCGTCACCCAGATCCGCGACTCGGCCGACCACATCGTGCACGCCAGCCAGGAGATCGCCGCCGGCTCCGACGACCTGGCTCGGCGCACCGAGGCCTCGGCCAGCGGCCTGCAGCAATCGGCCTCTGCCATGGCGCACATCTCGCAGACCGTGCGCAGCACCGCCGACGTGGCCGCCGAGGCCTCGTCACTGGCCACACACAACGCCGAGGCGGCGCGCCACGGTGGCCAGGTCATCCACACCATGATCGCCACCATGGACGAGATCAGGCAGTCCTCGCGCCGCATCGGCGACATCACGTCCACCATCGACGGCATCGCCTTCCAGACCAACCTGCTGGCCCTCAACGCCGCCGTGGAGGCAGCGCGGGCGGGCGAACAAGGTCGCGGCTTCGCGGTGGTCGCCGCCGAGGTGCGCGGGCTGGCGCAACGCGCGGCCACCGCCGCCCGAGAGATCAACCAGCTGGTCTCCGACAGCGTGCGACGCATCGAGTCCGGCACCGAGGTCGTGGGCCAGGCCGGCTCCGCCGTGGACGACATCGTCAAACAAACGCTGCACATCAACGAACTGCTGGCCCGCATCGCCGAGAGCGCCCGCAGCGAAGCCCAGGACGTTCAGCAGACAACCCAAGCCGTGCAGGCCATGGACGAGTCGACGCAGCAAAACGCGGCGCTGGTCGAGCAAACGGCGGCCGCTGCCTCGGCCATGCGCGATCAGGCCCAGGTCCTGGCCAACGGGGTCGCGACCTTCAGCCTGGCCTGAGCGCGTTCACCACCACAGCGTGACCGTGGTGCCACGCCCCAAGTTGCTGACCACCTGCATGCGGCTGCCCATCAGGTCCATCAGCTCCTTGACGATGCTCACCCCCAGGCCCGTGCCCGGGATGTTGCCGGACTTGTCCGCGCGGAAAAAGCGCTCGCCCAGCCGGGCCACGTGATCCGGGCTCAAGCCGATGCCCTGGTCCTCGACGGCCACGCCAAAGTGCGTCGTACCCGGTTGATCCGGGCCGGCTTCGGCCAAGAAGCGCACCACCACCTCACCACCTTCTGGCGAGTACTTGTAGGCGTTGGACAGGATGTTGAGCACCGCCTGGCGCAACTTGCTGCGATCGGCGCGCACAGGCATGGGCTGCGCAAGCGGCACCACCACCGGCGCTGCCCTGCCCTCTGGCGGCCGGTGGTCGGCCAGCACCGCCTGCACCGCCTCACCGAGGTCCAGCTCCTCCATGAGGAAGTCCTGACCCCGCCGCGCTTCGATGCGCGCCAGGTCCAGCAGCTCGTTGAGGATGGCCACCATGGCCTGGCTTTGTCGGTAAATGCGGCCCAGCAGGTCCTGCCGCTGCTCGGCCGACATCTCGCGCTTGAGCATGAGCTCGGTGAACCCGAAGATGCTGACCATCGGCGTGCGCAGCTCGTGAGCCGCCATCGAGAGGAACTCCGATTTCATCTCGTCGAGGGTGTGCTGCCGCGTCACATCGCACACGTACAGCACCCGGCTGACGCTGCCTTGCTGGCTGCACTGCCCGCTGAGGGACAGCAGCTTGCGACGCTCGCCAGCCAGCTCCAGCACCACGGCCTCGTCACCGCCCAAACCTTGGAACACGGCTTCCAGGCCCGCAAACGGCTTGTTTGGCGGCGTCAACTCAGCCAAGGCGCCCGACAGGCCTGCCAGGTCACACGACAGCACCATCGACTCGCTCAGCCCCGTTTGCAGCAAAAAGGCGCTGTTGACAAAGCGCACACGGCTCTCTCGATCGAAGGTCACCAGGCCATCCTGGCTGAGGCGGGAGATCGCACCCAGCTGGTCGTTCTGCTCCGCCAGCTGCGCCTCGTGGGCCTGCAACTCGCGCATGTTGTGCTCCAGCATGATCATCTGCTGGCACATCAGCATCGATGCCTCGTTGAGCGATTCCCGCAGCTCAGTCACCTCCAGCGGTCCCGACTCCTGCGGCAACAAGGCGCCCTTGGCATCGACGATCTGACGGGCAAACCGACGCGCCGTGGCCAGAGACCGCATCGGCCGGCGCAGGAAGGCACTCAACAAGGCCACGCACACCACCACCGCCACCACCGCCACCACCAGGGTGTTGCGCCAGATGCGGGCGCGGTCTTGTGCGCTGGCGCGGGTGTCGTGCTCGACGCGCACCCAACCGATGAGCCCCGCCGCCACCACCGGGTGCCAGGCCTCGATGCGCCCCGGGTGGGTGACCAGCACCGGAGATGGCGTTGCCCCCGCCTGAGCCGGCGCTTGCACCCCAGTCGGCAGGCGGTGATCGTGGATCACGCGAGGCGCCGCACCAGGCTGCCGCTGCACATGGGCCAGCACTTCGGACTGCTTGCCCAGCACCAACAGGGACAAGGTGTCACCCACCTCTGCCGAGTGGGTCGCCAGCTCCTCCAGCCCATCGAGGCTGTCGGTTAGGATCAGGTTGGTGCTGGCCACCGCCACGTTGCGCGCCAGGGTGGCCGCATGGCCATGGCAGGCTGCGGCCTCACTCCGCGTAGCGGTCGAGCTTGAGGCGCTCCAGCGGCGCGTAATCACGCGCATGATCGGCCTTCACCGGGCGCGACATGGGCACGCCCTGGAAGCTCGTTTGCAGGCTGCTGTCTTGCGCCAGCTTGAGCCAGGCCGCCTGCACGGCCTGCTGCACCGCCGTCGGCACACGCGGGTGAGCGCTCAGCGGGTGCGGCGCCGCACCCGGCGTTTCGAACAGGATGCGCAACCCGGCCTGCACCTCGGGGGGCTCGCGCTCCAGCGTGGCCCTCAAACCACCCGTGGCGGCGGCTTTGCCCGCCAGCGTCTGCCGGTAGGCATTGGTGTGGGTGCGTGCGTAAAAAGGCGTGATGCGCAGCCGCTCGACCTCGTCGAGCTGCGCCCGAATCAGCAAGGAAGCACCGAAGGCATTGGGCGCCGGGAACGCCAGCGTCTGGCCCTGCAGCTGCTTGAGCTCGCGGATCGGATCGTCTTTCCTGACCACCAGGATGCCCGTGAGCAACTCGGTGTCCCGCACCAGCGGCACGTAGCCTTGCGCACGCTTGGCGCGCACCTGATGAAAGGGGTTCATGTATGCAAAGTCCGGCGCGCCAGCCTTCACATCCGCTTCGAAGCTGGGGATGTCGCGCGGCACCTTGAGCTCGAAGCGCGCACCCACCTGCTGTCCCAGCCGCTCCAGGATGGGCACCCAGGTCCGGGCGATGTCGGCCGCCGGAAATTGGGGCACCACGGACACCGTGTACACCGCTTGCGCAGGGCTGGCGGCCGCAGATGGTGGCGTGGCCTGGGCCATCGCCGACCAGGGCGACAGGCCCGCCAGCGCAGCGATCACCAAGGCACCACGGCGCAGCACACGGCGGCGCCAACGAGTCAGGCGGGTCGGGGTCATGGGGTCCTCCGCAGTCGACCTGAGTGGATTGTCGGCAGCGAAATGAAAGAAATGCACACGCCAAAGCAAGAAGGCCCGTCACAGACGGGCCCCTTGCGGATTAGTGCGCAGACATTGCGCTGCGCTCATCGAGCCGAACCAGGCCGGCTGCGCTCAACCGTGGCGGATCAGGTGATCGAAAGCGCTCAGCGCCGCCGTCGCCCCCGCACCCGCCGCGATCACGATCTGCTTGTAAGGCACGTTGGTGCAGTCACCCGCCGCGAACACGCCCGGCACATTGGTGTGGCCCTTGGCGTCGATCAGGATCTCGCCGAACTTCGACAGCTCCACCGTGCCACGCAGGAACTCGGTGTTGGGCACCAGCCCGATCTGCACGAACACGCCTTCGAGCGGCACCAGGTGCTCCTCGCCCGTGGCGCGATCCTTGTACTTCAGGCCGTTGACCTTGCCCTCGGCACCGGTGATCTCGGTCGTCTGCGCGCTGGTGTGGATGGTCACGTTCGGCAGGCTCTTGAGCTTGTTGACCAGCACCGCATCGGCCTTGAGCGTGTCGGCGAATTCGATCAGCGTGACGTGGGCCACGATGCCCGCCAGGTCGATGGCCGCCTCCACACCCGAGTTGCCGCCGCCGATCACGGCCGTGCGCTTGCCCTTGAAGAGCGGACCGTCGCAGTGCGGGCAGTAGGCCACGCCCTTGTTCTTGTACTCGGCTTCGCCGGGCACGTTCACGTTGCGCCAGCGCGCGCCGGTCGACAGGATCACGGTCTTGGCCTTGAGCACGCCACCGTTTTCCATCTTCACCTGGATGAGGCCACCCGCCTGCTCGGCCGGGATGATCTCGGCGGCCTTCTGCAGGTTCATGATGTCGACGTCATACGCCTTGGCGTGGGCTTCGAGCGCAGCGGCCAGCTTGGGGCCGTCGGTTTCCAGCACGGAGATGTAGTTCTCGATGGCCAGCGTGTCGTTGACCTGGCCACCAAAGCGCTCGGCCGCGATGCCGGTGCGGATGCCCTTGCGAGCGGCGTACACGCCTGCGGCGGCACCAGCCGGGCCACCACCGACGATCAGCACGTCGTAAGGCGCCTTGGCGTCGATCTTGGCAGCTTCCTTGGCGGCCGAGTTGGTGTCCAGCTTGGCCACGATCTCGTCAACGGTCATCTTGCCCGAGGCGAACACCTGGCCATTGAGGAAGACCATCGGCACGGCCATGATCTCTCGCTTTTCCACCTCTTCCTGGAAGGCGCCGCCTTCGATGATGGTGGTCTTGACCTTCGGGTTCAAGATGGCCATGAGCGACAGCGCCTGCACCACGTCCGGGCAGTTGTGGCAGCTCAGGGACATGTAGACCTCGAAGTTGAAGTCGCCGTCGAGCGCACGGATGTTGTCCAGCGTCTCGGCTTCTTCCTTCGGGGGGTGACCGCCCGTCCACAGCAGGGCCAGCACCAGCGAGGTGAACTCGTGGCCCAGCGGCAGGCCGGCAAAGCGCAGGCTGTTGGTGGCACCTGCACGCTGCAGCGTGAACGACGGCTTGCGGGCGTCCTGCCCGTCGGTCTTCAAGGTGATCTTGTCGGCGCGCAGACTGGCAATGGTCTGCAGCAACTCAAGCATCTCGCGCGAGTTCTCGGAGTCACTCAGGGATGCGACGATCTCGAAGGGTTGTTGCACGCGTTCGAGGTACGCAGCGAGTTGGGCCTTGAGGGTGTCGTCCAGCATGTTGGGCATCCTTAAATTTCTGAGTTGCAAAGTGACTTCGGGAACCGGCCTCCTCCTGTTTAGCGAGATGAGAAGGCCAGGGTCATCCACCCACCCGCCTTGTGGGCGAGCAGGCGAACAGTTTTCAACGGTGTGGTGAGGTCAGGCCTCAACACAGGTCAAAACTTCGGTGGATCGCAACAGCGCGATCAGATCTTGCCGACCAGGTCCAGCGAAGGAGCCAGGGTCTTGGCGCCTTCCTTCCACTTGGCGGGGCAGACTTGGCCGGGGTTGGCGGCGGTGTACTGGGCGGCCTTGAGCTTGCGCAGGGTCTCCGACACGTCGCGGGCGATTTCGTTGGAGTGCACTTCGGCGGTCTTGATGACGCCATCGGGGTTGATCACGAAGGTGCCGCGCAGCGACAGGCCTTCTTCTTCGATGTGCACGCCGAAAGCGCGGGTCAGCTTGTGGGTGGGGTCACCAACCAGGGGGAACTGGGCCTTGCCGACGGCGGGCGAGGTTTCGTGCCACACCTTGTGCGAGAAGTGGGTGTCGGTGGTGACGATGTAGACCTCGGCGCCAGCCTTCTTGAACTCTTCGTAGCTGTTGGCAGCGTCTTCGATTTCGGTCGGGCAGTTGAAGGTGAAGGCAGCCGGCATGAAGATCAGCACGGACCACTTGCCCTTGAGGGACTCGTCGGAGACGGTGATGAACTCGCCCTTGCCGCCGCGGTTGACGAAGGCTTCGGTCTTGAAGGGCTGGACTTGGGTGTTGATCAGGCTCATGTTGGGTTCCTGGTAGGGGTTGGTTTGTTGGAAACACCGCCCCGCAAAGGGAGGTGTTTTCGAGGAAACAGGTTCAATCTTAGGCCAGGACGTTTCATCAAGCGAATTGATTGAACAAATGCGATTGATTGTCTCTGGCTATTGATTCATCGTCACCACACCAGGGGCCCAACTCCTTTCAAATCAACGTTTTACTGGTTTGCGAGCGCTCACTTCACATAGAAGCGCGTCGCGTTCACCGGCGTGTTGCTCATCCGATCGACCGCGAACGTGCCCACCGCAGGCGTGATGGCACGCCCCTTGGCGCCCACCGCAGCGCGCAGCGTCACCGAGTTCACGCCCGAAGGCACCCGGCAGTTGTACAAGCCCGTGCTGCCCACGCTGCATGCCACCGACGCCACCGTGGGTGCGAGCTTGACCCCGCCGCCGGTGTACGGGCTGCCGTTGGGCTGCAGCACCCAACCCGCCACCTGCACGCTGCCGTCGGCGCCCACCGCCACGGCCGAGGCACGGCCCAAGGCGGCCACCGTGCCCTTGGTCTGCAAAACCGTGGCCACGACGTTTTCACTGCTGGTGCCACATGGCGCCTTCTTGGCCGTGCAGCTCAGCTGGGGCGACGAGAACAGCGCCACCTTGGGCTGGATGTAGGACATGACCGTGCCGAACTGGCCCGACACCCCCTTGCCGTAGCTGTAAGGCAGCACCCCGGCAAACGAGGAGTTGGCCTTGTCGTGTGCAGCCCCGAGGTTGTGACCCAGCTCGTGTGCCAGGGTCAGGCTCTCGCAGTAGTAGCCGCCATGCTGGCCATCGTTGATCGACGAGAACATCAGCCAGGGGGCCTGCTGCCGGTAGGCCGTGATCCCGGCCGCGCGCGCCGCTGGCACGTAGGCCAGCCCGCAGGTGCCTGTCTTGGACGTCACGGCATTGAAGGGCGAAACGAAAACGGTCATCGCCGCACCACTGGCCAGCCGTTGGGCGGCCGTGCCCGCAAAGGCCCCTGCGTCGCGCCGCAACACGTCGAGCTGCACCTGCGGCGTCGCATCGGCGGCCTTGACCAGGCGCCAGCCCACGATGCGGAACTTCACGCCCGTGCCGCTGTTGACATAGGCCTGGTTGGCCACCTCGACCAGGTTGACCATGCGCGTGCGCGCCGCGCTTTCAGTCCCCCACAGCGTCACCAGGCTGGGGCTGTAGCTCATCAGGAGGTTGATCTGCGTGTCGACCGTGCCGGCCTTGAGCGGCGCCGGCTGCGCAGGGGTCGACGTCGCCGCAGCGGTGGCCGTGGCCCCTGCCGTCACCGCCCCGGCCCCCGCCGAAACACTGCCCGCGGCCGCGACCGCCAGGTCCACCCCGCCTTCGCCGGCAGGGGCTTCGATGTGGTCGTCGCCCTTGGGGCCACTCAGCCCGGCTGCGCGCGGATCCAGGATCTCGGTGCGCCCCTGCCGCGTGACGACCTGGTATTCGCCTCGGGTGGTGTGGATGGTGGCGAACACCGCATCCGGGCCGACCGTCCACTGCGAAGACTGCCCGACGCCATCCATCCGGCTGATGGCACTGACCTGCTGGAGCCCATGTTCATCGATGCCCGAAGCCGTGATGACGACCACCTCGGTTTGCCCGCCAGGCAAAGGCATGGCCCACTCGCTGCCAACGGGCGCGTCCGCCAGCGCCGCCAGGTTGGGCGAGATGAGCTGCACGCCGGGCTCCACCACGGCACCCAGCACGAAAGCCTGCGTCGAGACGGCGGCCACCGTGGCGGCAGGCGCCA
>NZ_DCXA01000139.1:1520-6925 GCF_002328915.1 Aquabacterium sp. UBA2148 | reverse complement strand
GCCCAACGAGCTGATCGCCCGCCCCGGCGATCACTCCTACACCGAGCGCGTGGGCGCGGCGGCGATTGCCGACAACCCGGACATGGTGCGCCAGCGCACCCGCGAGCAACTGGCCCTGGGCGCTTCGCAGATCAAGCTGATGGCCGGCGGGGGCGTGTCGTCCCACTACGACCCGCTCGACGTCACCCAGTACACCGTGGCCGAGCTGCGCGCCGCAGTCGAGGCGGCCGAGAACTGGGGCACCTACGTGACGGTGCACGCCTACACGCCGCGTGCCGTGCGCCAGGCCATCGAGGCCGGCGTGAAGTGCATCGATCATGGCCAGTTGCTCGACGAGTCCACCGTCAAACTGATGGCCGACAAGGGCATCTGGTGGAGCCTGCAGCCCTTTGTCGATGACGGCCACTCGCCCCAACCGCATCAAGCAACTGGAGATGTACGGGGGCACCGACAAGGCCTACGCGCTGGCGAAAAAGCACAAGGTGAAGCTGGCCTGGGGCACCGACCTGCTGTTCAGCGCGACGAACGCCCGCCAGCAGGCCGCCAAGCTGGTGATGATGCAACGCTGGTTCACGCCGGCGCAGGTGCTGCGCATGGCCACGGCCGACAACGCGGCACTGCTGGCGCTTTCCGGCGCACGCTCGCCGTACCCGGGGCAGCTCGGTGTGGTCAAAGAGGGGGCCCTGGCCGACCTGCTGCTTGTCGATGGCGATCCGCTGAACAACCTGGGCCTGCTGGCCGATCCGGACAAGAACCTGCTGCTCATCGTCAAGGATGGGCGCATCCACAAGCGCAGCCTGTGAGCGCGGTCCTCAAAGCAAAACGCCCCCGCGTGAGGCGGGGGCGTTGAACAGGTGGACAGCGAGCCGGATCAGTTGAAGCTGAAGTGCTCGTTGTTCATCTGCATGACCGAGCTGGTCGACGACAGCATGGTCTTCTTGTGGCCGTCGGCGCGGGGCAGCAGGCGCTCGAAGTAGAACTCGGCGGTCTGCAGCTTGGCGGTGTAGAACTCCTTGGAGTCCTTGCCGCCCTTGGCCAGCTTCTCGTTGGCGGCAATCGCCTGCTTGAGCCAGAAGTGGCCCATCATCACGTAGCCCGAGTACATCAGGAAGTCGTTGCAGGCGGCCGAAACCACGTCGCGGTCCTTGTTGGCGCGCAGCATGATCTGCAGCGTCAGCCACTTCCATTGCAGGGCGCGCTTGAAGCAGGCGCGGGCCATCTTGCCGACGGGGCCGCCGTCCAGCAGGTGCGGCTTGGCCTGGGCGATCATCTCGTTGGTGAAGCTGAAGATGCACTTGCCGCGCGATTGCAGCAGGGTCTTGCGGCCCAGCAGGTCGAGCGCCTGGATGCCGGTGGTGCCTTCGTACAGGGTCGAGATGCGCGCGTCACGGGCGATCTGCTCCATGCCGTGCTCCTTGATGTAGCCGTGGCCACCGAAGACCTGCATGCCGATGTTGGCGCACTCCAGGCCCAGCTCGGTGATGAAGCCCTTGAGGATCGGGGTGTAGAAGCCCAGGCGGTCGTCGTACTCTTCGTACTTGGCCTTGTTGCCCTCGGCCACACCGGCGACCATGTGGTCGGCCAGCTTGGCGGCGTGGTAGATCATGGCGCGGGCGCCTTCGGCAACGGCCTTTTGCGTCAGCAGCATGCGGCGCACGTCGGCGTGCCAGATCAGGGCGTCGTTGGGATGTTCGGCGTCCTTCTTGCCGGAGACGGCGCGCATGGAGCGACGCTCCTTGGCATAGGGCAGGGCGCCCTGGTAGGACAGCTCGGCGTGGGCCAGGCCTTGCACGGCGGTGCCGATGCGGGCGGTGTTCATGAAGGTGAACATGGCTTCGAGGCCCTTGTTGGGCTCGGCGATCATGTAGCCGATCGCGTCGTCGAAGTTCATCACGCAGGTGGCCGAGGCGCGGATGCCCATCTTGTGCTCCAGGGCACCAGCGCGCACGGTGTTGCGCGCACCCAGGCTGCCGTCCTTGTTGACCAGGAACTTGGGCACGATGAACAGCGAGATGCCACGGGTGCCCTTGGGGGCGTCGGGCAGGCGGGCCAGCACGATGTGGATGATGTTCTCGGCCAGGTCGTGTTCACCCGAGGAGATGAAGATCTTGGTGCCGGTGAGCTTGTAGGTGCCGTCGCCCACGGGCTCGGCCTTGGTCTTGACCTGGCCCAGGTCGGTGCCGCACTGGGGTTCGGTCAGGCACATGGTGCCGGTCCATTCGCCGCTGACCAGCGGGGGCATGTAGGTGTTCTTCTGCTCGGTCGAGCCGAACTGGAAGACGGTGTTCATGCAGCCCAGCGACAGGCCGGGGTACATGGTGAACGACCAGTTGGCCGTGCCCATCATCTCGGCCTTGAGCAGGTTCAGCGACATGGGCAGTTCCTGGCCGCCGTACTCCTTGGGGTGCGACAGGCCTTGCCAGCCACCGGCCACGTACTCGGCATAGGCTTCCTTGAAGCCCTTGGGCGTGGTGACTTCGCCGTCCTGGATGGTGCAGCCTTCCAGGTCACCGGGCAGGTTCAGGGGCGCCAGGACTTCTTCGCAGAAGGTTGCGCAGCCTTCGAGGATGGCGTCGACCATGTCGGGCGAGGCCTCATCGCCGCCGGGCAGGCCCTTGTAGTGGCCTTCGTAGTCGAAGACTTCGTTGAGCAGGAAGCGCACGTCGCGCAAAGGGGCCTTGTACTGCGGCATATGTCACCTCGGTGTGGTCTGGGCAGGCGGCTCGTGGCCACTGCGGTCATGGATGGGAATTCGAACGATCGTTCATTTCAAACGTTCGTTTGAGACAGGCGGGTTTATCCCCCAAGCCACCGAGCCTGTGTCAAGGATCTCCGTGGGGGTGGCGCGGTTTTCGCCCTTTGCGGGGGGCGTGCTCCCGTGAACAAGGGGTGTGTCGCGCTTCGTTCCCGCTTCGCGAAACGGGTTCTGCCTGGCAAAAAGAGGCGCTTTCCCAGGGCACGCGCGCTGGGGCGGGGCGGGGTTAGCCCGTTCGTGTTGCGCACTCTCCCCATGGTGGCGAGCCGCATGGCCTCAACAGAATGCGCCACCCGCAGATTAACGTTGACCGTTCGATGTGCGTCAGTTTTGCGGGCCCATTCCTCAATCTGGAGAGAGACATGCAAACTGTTCCACGCTTTGTTCTTCGCGCCTTGCCCCTGGCGGCATTGGCCTGTGCCTTGGGCACGGCTTCGGCCGCCCCGGTGGAAGGCCCTGCCGACATGCGCTTTTATGACGCACCTGCGGCCCTGTCCGGCCAACATGGCGACCTGATTTCCTACCGCGGCACCTCGGTCAGCCTTGGCAACGGGGCGCCTGACAACAAGGCCTGGAACGTGATGTACCAGTCCACCGACTCGCGCGGCGCTGCCAACGTGGTCACCGGCACGGTCATCGTGCCGACCACGCCCTGGACCGGTGGCGGTGAGCGCCCTGTGGTGTCCTACGCCGTGGGCACCCACGGCCTGGCCCAGCGCTGCGCCCCGTCGCTGCAGCTCAGCCAGGGCAAGGACTATGAGTCCGCCAACATCTCGGCCGCATTGAAGGCCGGCTACGCCGTGCTGGTGTCCGACTACCAGGGCTACACCAACGGTGCCACCCCGACCTACCTGGCCGGTGCTTCGCAAGGCAACGCCGTGCTCGACATCGTGCGCGCCGCCACGCAAGTGCCGCTCAGCGGCATCACCAGCTCGGCCAAAGTCGCCATCTGGGGTTACTCGCAAGGTGGCCAGAGCGCTGCCTGGGCCGCCCAGCGCCAGGCTGCCTACGCGCCCGGTGTGAAGCTCACCGCCGTGGCCGCTGGTGGCGTGCCTGCCGACTTCCCCACCACCGCTCGCTACCTCGACGGCAGCACCGGTGCCTCCTTCCTGCTCGGCGGCGTGGTGGGCCTGGCTCAGCAGTACCCCGAAGCCATCCCCCTGAGCACCCTGGCCAACGCCGACGGCCTGTCCACCATCGCGCGCGGCAAGCAGCAGTGCGTGTTCGAGTCGCTGTTCGACCTGCAGAACGACAAGCTCTCGCAGTACACGGTGGGCAACCAGTCGCTCGACCAGTTGCTGGCCGCCAAGCCCGAGATCAACACGGTGGTGCAGGCTCAGAACCTGGGCGCCGACAAGGTCAGCGTGCCGCTGTACCAGTATCACGGCAAGGCCGACGAGTTCATCCCGCTGGCCCAGACCGTGGCGCTCAAGAAGAAGTACTGCGGCAAGTTCTCCAACGTCACGTTCGATACCTACCCGAGTGAGCACATCGCCACGCAGTTCCAGGCCGCTCCGTACGTGCTGAGCTGGCTGGCCGATCGCTTCGCCGGCAAGACCACGCTGGGCACCTGCCTGACGCTCAACGCCGAGCCGAAGTCGACCGCCTACCCGCCGGGTGGCAACCTGGTGGTGGGCCTGGACAAGTGGCCGCTGACCGCGTCCGTGGGCCTCAAGACCCTGGGTCAGACCGTCAACCTGCCCAAGGAGTCCACCTTCACGGCCGAAGCCGACGTGACGCAGCCGCGCCTGTCGGGCACCCTGAACGTGCCCAACTTCAAGCAGACCATCAAGATCATCGGCCTGCCCATCTCGGTGGGCCTGCAGATCACGCCGGTCGGCAGCGCCACGGGCACGGTCAACCTCGACACCGAGGGTCAGCTCAAGATCCGTGGCAACGCACAGGCCAACATCACCATCACCTCGGTGCTGGGCATCCCGTTTGGCGAGTGCAAGACCGAGAAGCCGGTGGACTTCCCGCTGGTCTTCGACGGCCCCGTTTCGTCGCTCGGCAATGGTGGCCTGACCTTCCAGGGCACGACCACCTTCCCGACGATCAAGGGCTGCATGATCTCGGCCATCCTGTCGGCGATGATGTCCGGCAGCGGTCAGACCTACAGCTTCACGGTCGCACCGCCCGCACCCGTGCGTTATTGACGCGAAGGCGACAAACCCCATGCCGGCCATTCGGTTGAATTCGGGTTTGTCGCAGAGCCCGTGGCCTTGCTCGGCGTGCACAGTGGCGCATGCCTCGGGCGGGGTCCGGGCTCAGGAGCTTCCCATGTCTCAAACCATCTCCACCGTGAGGCGCTCGGCGCCTGGGCGGATGAAGTGGCGCCTCGCCGGTGGCGCGGTGGTGGCCTTGCTGATTGGCGCCCTGTGGCGCGCCGAAGATGTCCCGCCCACGCCCAGCCACCCTGCGGTGGCCCTGACGGGTTCGGCCCCCGTCACCTTTGCCCCGCCGTCAGCGGGCACCAGCGATGGCTCGACCGACCTGGCCGCCCTGAAGGCGGAGCTCGACACGGCCGCGATGGCCATCGACCAGGCGCGTGACCTGGCGCCCGAAGGCCCCGTGCGCACGCGCCCCGACTACGTGTCCCCCATGGAGTGGATGGTGCTGCAAGGCGTGGCCAACCAGCACGCCAACGCCG
>NZ_DCXA01000139.1:0-1460 GCF_002328915.1 Aquabacterium sp. UBA2148 | reverse complement strand
AGTGCTGCAAGGTGTCGCCAACCAGCACGCCAACGCCGAGCGCGAACTCTCGCGCATGGTGCACTTCCTGCGCTTCAACAAGCAACTCGAGCGCTGGGAAGGGCTGAGCGCGGGCGGTGACCCGGCGCTGCGCCGCGCCCTGGCTTCCGCGCTCGTGACCGACTTGCCTGCCCGCGTGGGGCAGGGCGATCTCTCTGCCTCCGACGCGCGCGCCCTGCTCATGCGCCTGCTGGCCGATGCCGAGCCCGATGTCACCCTGCGTGAAGCCCGGCTGGCCGACACCATGGCCCGAATCGAGGCCGGTTCTCGTGCCGCAGCCCAGGCCCTGGCCGACAGCGGCAAGGCCGTCGTGCCCGTGGGGTCTGCCCCGGTCGCGACGAACACCCCCGCCCGCTGAGTCGCCGGGCGCGCCTGGCGGTCCTTCCTCCTTCGTCTTTTCTTCTTCGCTGCCAGCCGGACGAGTCCGGGCAGGCCCCTGACCGACCTCGATCAGGCACGCCTTGTGCTTGTATACCAGTCAGTACACCAAGACCGAGCGGCGCGTGCCTCGCGCCGGTGCAGTCGGGGTGACATCTGCAACTGACTGGTGCAAGGAGAAGCGCATGACCGTGGGCCAAGGCAATCGTTCGGGTTGGAATCGTCGTGACTGGATCAAGGGGGTGGGGGCCGGTGGCGCCGGCCTGGCCCTGGGGCCGCTGGGCCTGACGCAGGCTTTCGCACAGAAGCCGATCACCATCGGCATGATCTACGTCGGCCCCAAGGACGACTTCGGCTACAACCAATCGCACTACGAAGCCGCCATGGCCCTCAAGGGCTTGCCCGGCGTGAAGATCGTGGGCGAAGAGAACGTGCCCGAGACGCAGGCCGTGCAAAAGACCATGCAGGGCATGATCTCGCAGGACGGCGCCACGCTGCTGTTCCCGACCTCGTTCGGCTACTTCAACCCGCACATCCTGGAAGTGGCCAAGAAGAACCCCGACGTGCGCTTCTCGCACTGCGGTGGCCTGTGGGACGCGGCCAAGCACCCCAAGAGCGTGGGCAGCTTCTTCGGCTACATCGACGAGTGCCAGTACCTCAACGGCGTGATCGCCGGGCACATGACGAAGTCCAAGAAGATCGGCTTCATCGCGGCCAAGCCCATCCCGCAGGTGCTGCGCAACATCAACGCGTTCACGCTGGGCGCGAAGTCGGTCAAGCCAGACATCACCTGCTCGGTCATCTTCACCGGTGACTGGTCCATGCCCGTGAAAGAAGCCGAAGCCACCAACAGCCTGGCCGACCAGGGCGTCGATGTGTTCACCATGCACGTTGACGGCCCCAAGGTGATCGTCGAGACGGCCGCCCGCCGTGGCAAGTTCGTCTGCGGCTACCACGCCTCGCAGGCCAAGCTCGCGCCCAATGCCTACCTGACCGGCGCCGAGTGGAACTGGGTCACGCCGTACAAGCAGATCCTCGAAGCC
>NZ_DCXA01000134.1:15832-18895 GCF_002328915.1 Aquabacterium sp. UBA2148 | reverse complement strand
CGTGCGCCTCGATGTGCCGCCCGACCTGAGCCAGCTTGCGGGTCAGTCGCGCTTCACCCAGGTCACGCCCGCCATCGTGACGGCCTCGAGCATGGGTCAGCAGACCCCGGGTGCGGCCAGCACGGGCAACCAGGTTGCCCCCAAGGCCGTCGGCGACATCCGCCTGGAGCGCCAAGGCCAGACCCGCTGGCTGGTGGTCAACCAGTCGCCCGAGCAGGTCTACGAGAAGGTGCGTGCCTTCTGGTCCAGCGTGGGCTTCGAGCTCGTCATCGATCAGCCCGCAGCGGGCCTGATGGAAACCAACTGGAACGAAAACCGGGCCAAGCTGAGCGAAGGCGGTGTGCGTGGCCTGTTGGGGTCGGTGCTCGACCGCCTGTACGACACCGGCGAGCGCGACCAGTTCCGCACCCGCCTTGAACGCACCGCGCAAGGCACCGAGGTCTACGTCACGCACCGTGGCCTGGAAGAAGTCTTCGAAGGCGACCGCAAGGAGCGCACAACCTGGCGCGGCCGCCCCAGCGACGCCAACCTGGAGGCCGAAATGCTGGCCCGCATGATGGTGGCGCTGGGTGGCACCAAGGAACAGGCCGACCAGGCCCGCGACGAGGCCACCAAGCAGCAACCGACCGCGCAGCCGGCCAGCGGCACCCTGGCCGTGTTGAACGCAGACGCCACCAGCCTCACCCTCCGGAGCGAGCCTGACCTGGCTTGGCGCCGTGTCGGCCTGGCCCTGGATCGTGGCGGCTTCACGGTCGAGGGTCGCGATCGCGCCAGCAGCAGCTACGAGGTTCGCCTGTCGGTGAACGACCCGGCAGCAGCCCAACCCGGCTTCTTCAGCCGCCTGTTCGGTCGTGGCAACAAAGAGGAAACCTTGGCCCGCTACCGAGTGAAGCTGCAAACCCAGGGCCGCGAAACCCTGGTTTCGGTGCTCAGCGAGGCTGGCCAACCGGTGAACAACGACACCACCCGCCTGATCGCCAAGCGACTGGTTGACGAACTCAACTGAGCTTGCCCCGGCACACGAATCAAAACCGCCCCGAGGGGCGGTTTTTCATTGTCCTGATCGCCCTGCGGCAAAGGCGCCTGCAGGCCAAGGCCAGTCAAACGGCACCATGAGTCGCCATGGAGCACAGCTGCTCGAGCCATTCAGCGTGAATCAGGCATGAAAAAAGCCGCTCCGAAGAGCGGCTTTTTCGATACGCTGGAAGCGATCAGTTCGAAGCAGCCGAAGCAGCGTCCGAAGCAGCGGGAGCGGCTTCGGAAGCAACAGCGGAGGCGGCTTCCACAACAGCGGAAGCGGCTTCAACGGCGGCGGAAGCGACTTCGGAAGCGGCGGAAGCGGCTTCAACAGCAGCTTCTTCCTTCTTACCGCAAGCGGCCAGGGCCATGGCAGCGATCAGCGAAGCCAGCAGGAGCGACTTTTTCATGCTTGTGTCCTCAAAAGGGGTGTCAAAAAAGCGGTGGTCTTGGAACTGTATTCAAAGCCCGAGACCCGGGTAATGGGCACAAGGGCAGAGGATGCATCGCAACTGGCGTTGCTCCACATTCAGCCATCGATTATACGACGCATCGGGCTATTCCCTATAGGCCCACGGTGGTGCACGGCATCCCCTCGCTTGAGCGTTGTAAATAGGCATCAAAATCAGCCTGCCACAGGGCCAGGATCGCGGGGTCAGTGCTCCATTGCCCCACTGCGGTCACGGAATCGAGCATCCGGATACCGGCCCGGTCTGCGCCTTGTTCTCGCCACAGGAACATGGGGCGCACGTCTGCCACGATTTCATCGCTCGCCGCCCAGCACGAGACCCGGTGCGACCAGGTCTGACGCCAGCTCAGCCAGCGAGGGTGGGCGCGCTGGAGCACATCGAATTGCCCAGCCAGCAACACAACGCGGGCGCTGCTGTGCTGGCGCATCCACTGCTGCAGCAAATCCGTGACAGCCCGCTCCCCCAACGGCCAGTGTGCGAAATCGGCGTCTGCCAAGCGGCATTCGCCGGCAGAGGCCGAAGCCATGGCCAACGTGGCGCGAAATCGATCCTGAAACTCCCGCCAGCCATCGATGCGGCCGGAGGCAGGGGGTGACGATGCGGGCTGTGGGTCCATGGTCTGGCCTCCTGGGTCACGCGGAATGCTGCGTCACTGCCTCACCAGCTCAGCGCGAGGGGTGCAGCCAGCCGTCTTCCGCCCATTGATCAAGCAACTCACGCAATGCGGGGCTGGCTTTGGCCACGGTGGCCGCATCGAGCCAGCGCTGATCCGCCAAGCTGCGCAAATGACGGGCGTCGCGCCCAGCTGTGCGCCAGGACTCGCCATTGGCGAACACCCGCTGGCCATCGTAGACCATGCGCGTGCGCGGGTCGAGCTGCACCCCCACGCCATCGGGCAGAGGCTCGCCCGCTTCGAACCAGACGCGCGGCTTGGGCTCGGTGAGGATCTCGCCGAGCGCCGAGCGCAAGCCTTGCGGGTCTTTGAGCAGGCGCTCGATGGCTTGCGCAGCAAAGGCTTCCAGGCCCTCGGGGATCAAGCCTGGCGTGGCCGTGGCCAGCTGGGCGGGGTCCTTGTAGAGGCGGCGTGGGCCCTCTCCATCGAGCTCCTCGGCGAAGCGAATGAGCACCTCGCGCGCCAGCTCGGTGGCCTCGGGCACACGAAAACCGATGGAGCAGGTCATGCACTCGCCCTCGGCGATGCCATCGTGGGCCCACATGGGCGGCAGGTAGAGCATGTCGCCAGGCTCCAGCACCCACTCCTGCTCGGGCTCGAAGTGGCTGAGGATTTTCAAAGGCACGTCGGGCTGGAGGCGATCGTCGCGCAGCCGGCCAATGCGCCAGCGCCGACGGCCCTGCACCTGCAACAGAAAGACGTCATAAGAGTCGTAGTGCGGCCCCACGCCCCCTTGGTCCGACGCCCACGAGATCATCAAGTCATCGAGTCGCGCGTCGGGCACAAAGCGGAAACGCTGCAGCAGCTCGGTGGCGGCTGGCACGTGCAAGTCCAAGCCCTGCACCAGCAGGGTCCAGCCTGCCTGCTTGAGAGGCGGCAAGCTGCGGCGCGCGAGCGGCCCAT
>NZ_DCXA01000134.1:3684-15757 GCF_002328915.1 Aquabacterium sp. UBA2148 | reverse complement strand
CGGCGCGCGAGCGGCCCATGCTGCAGCGACCAGCCTGCGCAGGCCTGGTCGCGCTTGCGCGCGGTTGCTTGCCCCCCCAATTGAGGCTGGACAATGAGGCGGGACTCGACGTCTTCCTGCTCGGCCAGCGCAAACAGCTCAGCGCGCTCGATGGGTGAGCGCACGCCCGCAACCGCCTGGCGAATCAGCAGGGGTTTCTTTTGCCAATGGCGGCGCATGAAGGCCTGAGGAGAGAGTCCACCCAGCAGGGGCGTGGGTTCATCGATGGGCGGCGGGGCCACGGGCATGGGGGGCAGGTTCGTCATGCGCGCCATTGTGCCGCCGGCTGCCCCACCCTGGCGCCGCACGGCCTGAGTTGGGTCAAGATCAGCCGCCATGAGATGATTCGGGGATGATCATCACCTCTCCCTGTGTCGTGAGCCTGACCTGGCGCCTGGAAGACACCCAGGGTCAGCTCATCGACGAACTGAGCGAGCCGATGGAGTTCCTGCTCGGCGGCGACGACCTGCTCGCCAAGGTCGAGCAGGCCCTCATTGGCCAGACCACGGGCTTCGAAGCCCAGTTGCACCTCGAACCCGAACAGGCTTTTGGCGACTACCGCGCCGAGCTGGTCTTTTTTGAAGCCCGCGAGATCTTCCCTGACGCCGTCACGGAAGGCATGCAGTTCGAAGGCCCGCCTGAGGGCAGCGCCACGCCCGACATGCCCAAAGACGCCATCTACACCGTCACCGAGGTGTACGACACCCACGTGGTGCTCGATGGCAACCACCCCCTGGCCGGCATCGGCCTGAACCTGACGCTCAAGGTGTGCGACGTGCGCCCCGCCACGGAAGAAGAAACCGAGCAAGGCTCGGTGGCGCTCTCACCGCTGAGCCTGGGGCCCGGCGCCGAGGACGTGCCGGACGGCACGACGCTGCACTGAAACCCGCCTGGCCTGCGACAGGCCAGGCGTTCGTTCAGCCTCGGCCTGTCGAGCCGAAACCGCCCTCGCCTCGCTGCGAAGCCTCGAAGCTGTCGACCAGGCGAAAGCTCGCCTGCACCACCGGCACGATCACCAACTGCGCGATGCGCTCCATCGGCTGGATGGTGAAGGCTTGCGAGCCGCGGTTCCAGCAGCTCACCATGAGGGGCCCCTGGTAATCGGAGTCGATGAGGCCGACCAGGTTGCCCAGCACGATGCCATGCTTGTGGCCCAGGCCCGAGCGCGGCAGGATCATGGCCGCCAGGCCCGGGTCGCCCAGGTGCATGGACAGGCCCGTGGGGATGAGCTCGGCCTGGCCGGGCTGCAGCACCAGCGGCTGATCGAGCGCGGCACGCAGGTCAAGGCCGGCGCTGCCGGGCGTGGCGTAGGCCGGCAGGGCTTCGGCCATGCGCGGATCGAGGATGCGGATGTCAACGGTGGTCATGCGGGTCACCGGCGCCTGGCTGGCGCCGTCTGTGTCTCAAAGTGATGCAACAAGCGTTCAGTGCCGCGACGCCAGGCGGTGGGCCAACTCGGTCATCAGCTCTCGGGCCAGCGTGAGCTTGTCGGTGGGCACGCCATCCAGCGGCAGCGGGCGCGCGTGCTCGGCGTCGACCAGCAGCAGCGCGTTGTCGTCCTTGCCGAAGGTGGCGGGCCCGAGGTTGCCAACGATCAGCGGCACTCGCTTGCGTTGCAGCTTGGCGCGAGCGTGCTCGAGCAGGTGCTCGCTCTCGGCGGCAAAGCCCACGCAATAAGGCGGGCGAGCCAGAGAGGCCACGGCCGCCAGGATGTCGGGGTTTTCGGTGAGCTCGAAGCTGGGCGCCAGCTTCTTGCCCTCTTTCTTGATTTTGTGCTCGGCCAGGGTGGCGGGCCGCCAGTCGGCGACCGCCGCAGTGGCCACGAACACCTCGTGCTGAGGCGCCAGGGGCAACACCGTGTCGAACATCTGCTGGGCCGTCATCACGTTGATGCGCTGCACGCCACGGGGCGTTGGCAGGTGCACCGGTCCGGCCACCAGCGTGACCTGGGCGCCCTGCTCGGCAGCGGCACGCGCGATGGCGAAACCCATTTTGCCGCTGGAGTGGTTGGTGATGCCGCGCACCGGGTCGATGGGTTCGAAGGTCGGACCTGCGGTGATCAGCAGGCGTTTGCCCAGCAGGTGCTTGGGTTGGAAAAAGGCGATCAAGTCGGCCAGGATCTCTTCGGGCTCGAGCATGCGGCCGTCGCCAACCTCGCCACAGGCCTGGTCGCCATTGCCAGGTCCGAACACCACAGCGCCATCGGACACGAGTTGTGCAACGTTGCGCTGGGTGGCCGGATGAGACCACATCTCGCGGTTCATGGCCGGTGCCACGATGAGCGGGCAAACATCGCGAGGACGGGCCAGGCAGGTCAGGCTGAGCAGCTCGTCGGCCCGGCCCTGTGCCAGCTTGGCGATGAAGTCTGCGCTGGCGGGGGCGACCACGATGGCGTCGGCTTCGCGGCTCAGGTTGATGTGGGCCATGTTGTTGGCCTCGCGCGCATCCCACTGGCTGCTGAGGACCGCACGGCCCGACAAGGCCTGCATCGTGACAGGCGTGATGAAGGCCTCGGCGGCTTCGGTCATCGCGACCTGGACCGTGGCGCCCGCTTTGGTGAGCAGGCGCACCAGCTCGGCCGACTTGTAGCAGGCGATGCCGCCCGTGAGCCCCAGCACGATGTGCCGGCCCTGGAGATCTGCGCGTTCTGACATGGGCCGGACTCTAGCAGGCTCTGGCATCGCCGGAGCCGTCAGCCGACAACGGCGCGGCCCGCCCTCTGACTCAGTTGCAGACCTGGGTGCGGTAGAGGCTGGGCGACATGCCCATCCAGCGCTTGAAGGCGAAGGTGAAGGCGCGTCGGTCGGAAAAGCCGAGCTCTTCGCTGATCGACTCCATGCTGATCGCGCGGCGGCGCAGCATGATCTGGGCGCGGTGGCACTTGGCCTTGGACTGGATGTCGACGTACTTGACGCCTTCGGCTTGCAGGCGGCGTTGAAGGGTGCGCGGATGCAAGCCCAGCGCAGCAGCGGTGGACTCCAGGCCTTCGCGCAGCAGCTCGGGGCGGCGCTCCAGGGCCCAGCGGACTTCATCGACGATGTTGCGCTCGGCACCTTCCTGGCTCAGGCGGCGCTCGACGCGCAGTCGGGCCTCGCTCTGGGCATGTTGGAGCGGGGCGTTGAGAGGCTGGTCAAGCCAGCGGCGGTCCATCACCAGGGCGTCGGCATCTTCGTTGAAGGTGACGGGCACGCCAAAGTGGTCGCTGTACTTCTGGGGGTCGGCAGGGGGCGAGCCGGCCATGCGCACCGACAGCAGGACATGCCCATTGCGGGTCGCGCGACGCAGCACCTGGTAGATCGCGGCCATCACGACTTCACGCACGTGACGCAACTCGGCCGGATCCTGACCCGGCACGCTCACGACCACCCTCAGGTGGGCTTCGGCGCCGAATTCATCCAGGCGCAGCGACATCCAGGGCGCGATGACTTCGCGAGCCCAACCGGCCAACTCGAGGATCTCGCGCAAGGTCGCGCAGGAATCGACGAAGGTGTCGAACTCGGAGAAATGTTCGAAGACGAAGTTCTCGCCCAGGGCGAACGGGAAATGGTGCGTGCGCGCACGCTCGACGCACATCGAGAACGCGCGAAACAGGTTGGCAGGGGCCACACGGACCGGCGTTTGGGCGTCGAGGGGGTTGATGCCCACTTCGCGCAGAACCGGATCGATGGTGAAACCGCAGGCCGAGGCGGCCTGACGCCAGCTGCCCAGAGCGGGGACTGGCACGGAAGACGAGAACGACCGAGTGTGCATAGCAGACGACAAGCCAAATGCGATTAACGACAGACCGACAACCGGCCTGAGTGAAATCTAGGTGAGGCTCATCCCTGCCGCAAGAAAGGTTTCCCGCCAAGCAGGGTTAATTGGCGACAAGTCCACCCAAATGATGTGCTCGTTGCTACCGATGCCGTGCGGGAAACAGACGGTCAGCCTTGCTGCTCGCGCCAGGCGCTGGGCGTGGCACCCTCCCAGCGTTTGAAGGCTGCGGTGAAAGCACGCCGGTCGGAAAAGCCCAGGCGGGCACTGATGTCGTCGATGGAGACGTCGCCTTGCCTGAGCCACTGGCAGGCCAGGCGATGGCGCATGCGCGCCTGCACGTGCAAATAGCTGTCGTCCTCGTCCTTGAGGCGCCGCTGCAAGGTTCGCGGGTGCAGGTTGAGCCGATCGGCCATGTCTTCCACGCCGAGCGCCAGCAGGTTGGGCTCTCGGGTGATGAGCTCCTCGATTTCGGCAGCGACGCCTTGGCGTCTGGCCTCTTTGCCCAAGCGTTGCTCGGCCAGGAACTGGGCCTGTTCGTGCAGGGCGGGGAATGCGCCTTCAAGGGGCAGGTCAAGGATGCGCCTCTCGAAAACCAGCGCGTCCACGCCAGCGTTGAACGTGACCGGCTGGGTGAAGAAGACCTCGAACTTGCTGGCGTACGACGGAGGGGGCCCCTTGATCAGGACCCCCGCGAAACCATCTTCTGAGCCTTGCAGGGTGCGCCCAAACTTGCGAATGCAAGCCAGGATGGCCTCGCTGACCAGGTGCAAGGGCAGCCCGTAGGCATTCAGGTTGGGCACAGGGACGTCAAACCCGACTTCCACACGCGCCAGATCGCCCTCCTCCTTGACCTCCAGCTTGAGCCAGGGCAGCACCATGCGGCGGGCCAGGTCGGCCACGCGCAGGGCCTCGCGCAAGGAGGGGCTCGTGGTCAGGAGGGTCTCGAATTCAGGCAGGGACTCGAAGGCGAAGGTGTCGCCCAGCACGAAGGGGAAGTGCTTTTCGGGTGACAGGGCGACGCACTGCTCCAGCAGCGAGACGAGCTGCAGGGGGGACACGCGAGCGTCTTCCAGGCGGATCAGGTCGATCTTGATGCCAGCCTCTTTGAAGAGGGGCTGAACGTTGAAGCCGCACTTGGCGCCCGCCTTGATCCAGGCCGAAAGCATGAACAGCGGGATGGGCTTGATGCCCAAGGCCTCCAGCATGGCCGCAGGGGGAAGAGGAATGCGCATAAAGGAAATCGGCACACCCGAATCAGGTGTGCCGAAGTCTAACCAACTACGAGGGTGTCACGCAGGGAAAATGCGCGCGGGGATCACCGGGCAGCGGCCAGGTCGGCACGCATGAGTTCGCTCGCTTCCACCGGGTCATTGTGCTTGGCAAAGCCGCGCAGCCACTCGTCGTAGCCAGGTTGCTCGGTTTCTTGCCAGGGGTGGTAGCCGGGCTTGTAGTACTGCACGTAGTGCTTGTGCAGCGGGGCCACGAAGCCGCCCGGTTTGAGCAGCCACCAGATGCCCTTGGCGAACAGCTTGGCGCGCTGCAGCAAGCCAAAGCCGTCGGCCTTGAGCATGGCGTTGGTGAACATCAGGATCACGTAGGGGAACATGAAGGTGGCGTGGATCAAGGCGCCGATGCGCTTGAAGTAGCCGACCTTGGCGTAGTCGATCATGACGTCGTAGGCCACGCCCTTGTGCTCGACTTCTTCGATGGCGTGCCAGGCGTACATGGCGCGCACCTTCGGGTGGGCCGAGCCCATGATGTCGCGCTCGTCGAACATGGCGTGGGCGCCCAGGGCCGTGAAGTGCTCCAGCGCGCCGGTGATGGCCAGGGTGTACTCGCGGCTGTGGCGGCTGCGGTACTTGTCGAACAGCAGCTTGTCGAGCCAGCCGATCAGCTTTTCAACCGGCATGCCTTGCTTGCGCAGCACGTCGTTGTACTGGTTGTGCACGAGGCTGTGCTGGGCTTCCTGGCGGTTGAAGTCCTTGATGTCCTGCAGCAGCTTGGGGTCGGTGATGCGGTCGCGGAAGTCGCGCACGGTGACCATGAAGAACTTTTCACCCGGCGGGAAGATCAGCGACATGGCGTCGAAGAAGCGGGTCTTGAACGCGTCGCCACCGAACCAGTACTTGGGAATGCTGGGATCGTCGAGGCCGAAATCCAGCTTCTCGCGCGGCACGATGGGGTGCTGCTGGTCTGCTTGGTGTGTCATGTTGTGGTCCTTCTTGGTTTGTCTCCAGGATGACTTCATCCTAGGGACTCACGCAGCGGCACAACAGGATGTCGCGTGACACGAGGGCTTCCGCTGCGACATCACCTGATCGGGTTGAGCCAAATCAAAAGCCCCCAGGCAGATGCCTTGGGGGCTTTTGAAGGGTTGGTCGGGGCGGCGAATGCGCCCCCACGCGATCAGGCCAGGGCCAGGACCTTGCGCATCTGCTCGGTGGCTTGCACCGGGTCGCGGCCGAACTTGTCGAACGCGGCCATCCACTCCTGGTAGCCCGGTTGCTCGGTTTCCTGCCACGGGTGGTAGCCGGGCTTGTAGTACTGGATGTAGTGCTTGTGCATGGGCGCGAGCAGGCCGCCCGGCTTGAGCATCCACCAGATGCCGCCAGCGGCCATCTTCAGGCGCTGAGGCAGGGTGAAACCGTCGTGGATCATCAGCTGGCGCTGGATGCGGAAGATGGTCATGGGGAACATGACGGTGGCGTGCATCAGGGCGCCCACGCGCTTGAAATAGCCGACCTTGGCGTAGTCGATCATGACGTCGTAGGCCACGCCTTTGTGTTCGACCTCTTCGATGGCATGCCACGAGTACATGGCGCGCACGCGGTGATCGGCCTCCTTCATCACGTCGCGCTTGTCGAACAGGCTGTGGGCGATGATGGAGGTGAAGTGCTCCAGCGCCGAGGTCACGGCGATGTTGTAGCCACGGCTGTAGGTGCTGCGGTAGTGGCCGTTGAGCAGGGTGTCGACGTACTCGGTGAGTTTGTCCACGTCCACACCTTGCTTGCGCAGGCGGTCGTTGTCCTGGCGGTGAACCATGCTGTGCTGGGCTTCCTGGCGGTTGAAGTCCTTGATGTCCTGCAGCAGCTGGGGGTCGCTGACCTGGTCGCGGAAGTCGCGCACGCAGTTCATGAAGTACTTTTCACCGGGCGGGAAGATCAGCGAAAGCGCGTCCCAGAAGCGGGTCTTGAACGGGTCTCCGCCGTACCAGTACGTGGGGATGTCGCCGTCCAGGCCGAAGTTCAGCTTCTCCCTGGGAACGATGGGGTGCTGGGCTACAGGGTGGGTCATGGCGTCTCCTTTTCTGGTCGGGTGCGACCGAACTGCTTCGGGCTGACAGCGAATGTCTGCGCAAGGCGCATCCGCAAACAGGATGCTGCATGACACAGAGGAATCCGTGCCGACAGCGGGCGGCTTCGGCAACCGAAAGTGGCGCTCTGGGTGAATTCATTCACGACTCACGGTGCCCATGCCATGGGCCCACAGTCCTGTCGGACTTGTTGAACTTTCAGTATTTACTGAACTTTCAGCAGTACATTGACGGACATCAAGCAACCACCGTTTGGCGCGCACGCCGCGCAGGAGTCACCCGTCATGAGCACCCTCAGCCCGTTGGCCGCCAGCTTCGTCACCCACTTCGGCGAGATGGGCAGCCGCTGGGGCATCAACCGCACCGTGGGCCAGATCTACGCACTGATCTACCTGTCGCCCAGGGCCATCCACGCCGATGACATGGCCGAGACGCTGGGCTTTTCGCGCTCGAACGTGAGCATGGGGCTCAAGGAATTGCAGTCCTGGCGCCTGGTTCGCCTGCGACACCTGCCTGGCGACCGCCGCGAGTACTTCGAGCCTTCGGGCGACGCCTGGGACACCTTCCGCCGCCTGGCCGAGGAGCGCCGCCGCCGCGAGATCGAGCCCACGTTGAGCATGCTGCGTGACGCCCTGCTGCAGGACCCCAGCGGCCCCGACGACGCCCACGCCCAGGCCCGCATGCGCGAGATGCACGACCTCATCGAGCAACTCATGAGCTGGTTCGACGAGGTCAGCCGCATGGACGTGCAGACGCTGTCCAAGCTGATGAAGATGGGCGCGCAGGTGGGCAAGCTGCTGGAGTTCACGGGTCGGCGTGGCAAGAAGCCGGCCGACGATGCGCGGCGAGACGACCTCGACAGCGGCACGGAGGGCTGAGCCATGGACGCCGACCTGTCATCGCTGATGCTGTCGCGGCTGCAGTTCGCGGCCAACATCTCTTTCCACATCCTGTTCCCGACCATCACCATCGCGCTGGGCTGGTGGCTGCTGTTCTTTCGCTGGCGCTGGGTGCGCACCCGCGACGAACGCTGGCTGCTGGCCTGGCGTTTCTGGACCAAGGTGTTCGCGCTGACGTTCGCGTTGGGCGTGGTCAGCGGCATCACGATGAGCTTTCAGTTCGGCACCAACTGGCCTGGCTTCATGGAGCGGGTGGGCAACGTGGCGGGGCCGCTGCTGGGCTACGAAGTGCTCACGGCCTTCTTCCTGGAGGCCACCTTCCTGGGCGTGATGCTGTTCGGGCACGACCGGGTCTCCGAGCGAACGCACCTGATCGCCACCTTCCTGGTGGCCTTTGGCACCACGGCGAGCGCCTTCTGGATCCTGGCGCTGAACTCGTGGATGCAGACGCCACAGGGCCACGAGGTGGTCGATGGCATCTACCACGTGCGCAGCTGGGCCGAGGTCATCTTCAACCCCTCTTTCCCCTACCGACTGGCGCACATGCTGCTGGCCTCGGGGCTGACGGCCACCTTCCTGATCGCGGGGCTGACGGCGCTGCGGCAGTTGCGTGGCACCGCCAGCCCGGCGGCGCCGCTGGTGCTGCGCGCGGCGCTGACGGTGGCTGCGGTGCTGGTGCCGCTGCAGATCGTGGCCGGAGACATGCACGGCATCAACACCTTGCAGCACCAGCCGCAGAAGATCGCCGCCATCGAAGGGGTGTGGCACACGGAGCGAGGCGCGCCGCTGGTGCTGTTTGGTTGGCCTGACGAGGCGGCGCGCACCACGCATTTCGCGGTGGAGGTGCCCAAACTGGCGTCGCTGGTGCTGACCCACGAGTGGGATGGCGAATTGCGCGGGCTCAATGAGTTCGAGGGCGTTCACCCGCCGGTGGCGCCCTTGTTCTGGGGCTTTCGCGTGATGGTGGGCGTGGGCCTGCTGATGTTGGCCGTGAGTTGGCTGGGCCTGTGGCAGCTGCGCCGCGCGGGCTGGGAGCCCTCTCGCCTGCCACGCATGTGGCTGCAGGCGCTGCGCTTGATGAGCTTTTCAGGCTGGGTGGCCACGCTGGCCGGCTGGTATGTCACCGAGATCGGCCGCCAGCCCTTCATCGTGTTCGGCGAGTTGCGCACGGCCGAGGTCGTGACCAGCACGCCGCCGGCGCACATCGCGCTGACCTTCGTTGCCTACCTCGTGATGTACGTGCTCCTGATCGCCGCCTACATCGCGGTGTTGCGCTACATGAGCGAAAAACCGCTGCTGTCGCCTGTGCAGACACCCCCCGGCCACACGAAGGGGCCCGCTGAACTCGGCGCCCAACATCCCCAAGGAGCCCAGCCATGACCACGCTTGCCGAGCTGCCAACCGCCTTGCCAGCCACCCTCCCCGGCGCCATGGCGCTCTCGGGGGACTGGCTGCCCGTGCTCTTCATGGCGATCATGGGCCTGGCCATGCTGGCCTACGTGCTGCTCGACGGCTACGACCTGGGCGTGGGCATGTGGATGGCCCGCGCCGACGCCCGAGAGCGGGACGTGATGGTCGCCTCCATCGGCCCCTTCTGGGACGCCAACGAGACCTGGCTGGTGCTGGGCGTGGGCATCTTGCTGATCGCCTTTCCGAAGGCACACGGCGTGGTGCTGGGCGCGCTGTACCTGCCGGTGACGCTGATGCTGCTGGGCCTGACGCTGCGCGGGGTGGCCTTCGACTTTCGCGTCAAGGCTCGCGACGAACACCAGTTGCTGTGGAACCGGCTGTTCATCGCAGGCTCGCTGCTGGCCTCGCTGGCCCAGGGCTGGATGCTGGGGCGCTTTGTCACGGGCTTTGCACCAGGGCTGTGGCCCCAGGTCTTTGCCGCTCTGATCGCGCTGTCGCTGGTTGCAGCCTACCTGCTGCTGGGCGCCGGCTGGCTCATCATCAAGACGGAAGGCGCGCTGCAACGCCGCGCGGTGGACTGGGCCAAGGCGGTCTGGCCTGTGGTGGTGCTGGGCATCGGGCTGATTTCGGTGGCCACGCCGCTGATCAGCCCCGAGGTGCGCGAGCGCTGGTTCAGCATGCCGGGCTTCATCGCGCTGCTGCCGATTCCGCTGATCACGTTGGGTGCCTTGGTGGCGCTTCGTTCGGTGCTGAACTCCAAGCTGGTGACCGAGCGGTTCTGCGCCCTGCCCTTTTGGGCCACGGTGGTGGTGTTCGCGATGGCGGGCATCGGGCTGGCCTACAGCCTCTTTCCCTACGTGGTGGTCGACCGGCTGACGGTTTGGCAGGCCGCTGCCTCGCGCGAGTCGCTGCAGGTCATCCTGCTGGGCACGGTGATGACGCTGCCGGCCATCATCGGCTACACGGTTTTCGCGTACCGGGTGTTTCGCGGCAAGGCCAGTGAGCTGAGTTACGGCTGAGCCACCCGGCCAGGGCGTTCGGCCGGTTTGCAAGGGCCCTGGCTGGTGTGGGCCCAGGTCAGCAAGGCCGGGTGCATGGCGGGGGTGGCGCCGCTCAGGGGCACACCGTTTTCGCGCGCCCAGGTGCGGGTGGCCTGGGTGCGGTCCTCGTCGGCCGGGTGGGTGCTGAGCCAGGTGGGCACTTTCCGAGAGGGCGTATCTGCCGGGTTTGCCGACTCGGACGGATCGGATGGATCGGGCTCGCGTTCGTTGGCGCCCGGCTCGCGCTGCGAGGCAGGGTCGCCCGCCGCCGTGGTGCAGCGCTTGCGGCCTGGTTCACCTCTGTTTTCGCCGTCATCGCGTTGGGGTTGTTCATCGCGCGCAACGGCGATGCGCTCAAACAGGCCGATCACGCCGCCAACGTGCCCGTGGAGCGCGGCAGCAGCACGCATGGCCCCGGTGTCGGCCTCGCGCTCGTGGTCCCGTCCGTAGCCGCGCATCAGCAAGCCACCGGTTTGCTTCAGCAGCACGCCCGCAGCTTGACCGCCCGCATCGGCCGACACCACGGTCAGCACCAACCCGATGGCCATCGCCCGCCCGAGGCTGGCCGCCACGTGCCGGTGCTGAACATGGGCCATCTCATGGGCCAGCAAGGCCGTCAGTTCATGCTCACCCTGAAGGCGGCGCAGCAGACCGCGGTGGATGACGATGCGTCCGCCGACGGTGGCATAGGCATTGAGCACCTCGCTGTCGTCGACGCGCACCTGCACCGTGATGTCATCGGGCATGCCCAAGGGACCGCGCAAGCGATCGGCCAGGTCCTGCAAGGCCTCGTTCGCTGCCTGCTCTGCGGCGGGCAACTTGGCAGGCTTGCCCTCCATGCGTTCGGCCAGCGCCTGCTCCATGGAAAACGGCAAGCGAGGGGCGAGCCAACGCGCCCCCACATCGGCCAGCACCACCAACAAGATCACGCATCCGATGGCGCCGAAGATGAGCCAGATGGCCTCGCGCCCCAGGTTCTCGGGCTGGGCGTTGATGCCTTCGTCGGGTGAGCGGTTCTCGAACTGCATGCGAGGCTGGGGTTTGCGTCAGCCAGCCAATGCGCTGGCTGACTGGGCCGTTGCGCGATCGGGTCGGTGCATGCCTGGCGTGGCCTGTTTGAGCGCCGTGCCGTAAGCCAGCACCTCCATGCAGGGCGTGCCGCGCCCGGCGATTTGCGTGGTCTCGAATCGCAAACCGATGACGAGTTTCGCCCCCTGGCGATGCGCCTCTTCCTTCAGGCGCAGCACGGCTTCGCGGCGCGCGCGCTCCATCAGGGTTTCGTAGCTGCGCACGTTGCCGCCGAAGATGTTGCGCAGACCGGCCACGAAGGTCTTGAAGTGATCGGACGAGATGACCACGCTGCCGGCGACCAGGGTGGTGCGTTGCGACGTGGTCACCTCAGGTGGCCAGCGGGTGGAAAACACCAGCACGCCCGCGAGCTTTTTCTCGCGGCGGCGGATGGACGCGTAGTGGCGCTTCTCCAGGATGCGCCCGACGATCAGCCCCAGCAACAGCAGGGCGAGCGGCAGGCCAATCTGGAGGCCCAGTTCGAGCCAGACCATGACGCCTCCCGCCTCAGATGGCTTCGACCTGGACGGCCGAGCCGTAGGCCAGGA
>NZ_DCXA01000134.1:1982-3600 GCF_002328915.1 Aquabacterium sp. UBA2148 | reverse complement strand
CGACGGCCGAGCCGTAGGCCAGGATCTCGGCAGCCCCCATGGTGATGGAGGTGGTGGTGAAGCGCACGTTGAGCACGGCGTTGGCGCCCATGGAGCGGGCTTCTTCGACCATGCGTTTGACGGCCTCCTCGCGGGCTTCCTTCATCAGCTCGGTGTAGGCCTTGAGCTCACCACCGACGATGTTCTTGAGGCCGGCGAGGAAGTCCTTGCCGGCGTGTTTGGCGCGCACGGTGCTGCCCTGGGCCAGGCCCAGGTGCTTGACGACACGCTGGCCGGGCAGGACTTCGAGGTTGCTGACGATCATTCGAACGCTCCCTGTGCGGCAGGTGCGGCTTCGTGCGCCCTGCCCTGGTTGTGGTGCGAACCATCATAAGTGCGCACCACGGGCGGGGCGATCAGGTCATGCCCGGCGGACCCGGGCTGTCGGCAGGACGTCACACCGGTGACGCCCCGACCTCAAACCCGGGCGATCACAGGCGCTCGGCCACCCAGGCCTGCACGCCCGCCAGGGCCTGCGGCAGCGCGGTGGCGTCGGTGCCGCCAGCCATGGCCATGTCGGGTTTGCCGCCGCCCTTGCCGCCCACTTGGCTGGCCACGAAGTTGACCAGCTCACCGGCCTTGACCTTGCCAGTCGTGTCGGCCGTGACACCAGCGGCCAGTTGCACCTTGCCGCCTTCAACGGCCGCCAACACGATGGCCGCGGTCTTGAGCTTGTTCTTGAGCTGATCCATGGTGTTGCGCAGCGTGGCGGCATCGGCGCCTTCGAGCACAGCGGCCAGCACCTTCACACCCTTGATGTCCACGGCTTGCGCCACGAGCTCGTCACCCTGGCTCGAGGCCAGCTTGCCCTTGAGCGCAGCGATTTCCTTTTCCAGTGCGCGGATCTGGTCCTGCGCGGCGGCCACGCGTGCGGGCACGTCGTGCGGGGTGGCCTTGAGCATGGCGGCCAGGCCGTTGACGGTGCCTTCAAGGTTTTGGGCGTAAGCCAGGGCGTTGTCGCCGGTGATGGCTTCGACGCGGCGCACGCCAGCGGCCACGCCGCCTTCGGCCACGATCTTGAACAGGCCGATGTCGCCGGTGCGCTTGACGTGGGTGCCACCGCACAGTTCCTTCGAGGAACCAATGCTCAGCACGCGCACGGTTTCGGCGTACTTCTCGCCGAACAGCATCATGGCGCCGCTCTTTTGCGCGTCTTCCAGGGCCATGACCTGGGCCTGCGCGTCGGCGTTGGCCAGGACCTCGGCGTTGACGATCTGCTCGATCTCACGGATTTCTTCGTCGCTCAGCGGCTGGCCGTGCGAGAAGTCGAAACGCGTGCGGTCGGGCGTGACCTGCGAGCCCTTTTGCTGCACGTGTTCGCCCAGCACCTCACGCAGGGCCTTGTGCATCAGGTGGGTGGCGCTGTGGTTGCGGACCGTCTTGGCACGCAGCTCGGCGTCGACCTTCGCATTCACCGTGTCGCCGACCTTGATGGCGCCTTCGACCACGCGGCCGTGGTGGCCGAACACGTCGGCCTGGATCTTGAGCGTGTCTTCGACCACGAAGCGGCTGCTGGCGTTGCGCAGGTCACCGCTGTCGCCACACTGGCCGCCGGACTCGGCGTAGAACGGGGTCTTGT
>NZ_DCXA01000134.1:0-1905 GCF_002328915.1 Aquabacterium sp. UBA2148 | reverse complement strand
ACGTAGATGGCGGTGACCTGGGCGCCTTCTTGCACCAGGTGCTCGTAGCCCTGGAAGTCGGTGGCCACGCCGCTGTATTCGAGGCCAGCGGCCATCTTGAACTTGCCGCTTTCGCGCGCCTTTCGACGCTGCTCGGCCATGGCGGCGTCGAAGCCAGCCTGGTCAACCGTCACGTCACGCTCGCGGCAGACGTCGGCGGTCAGGTCAACGGGGAAGCCATAGGTGTCATGCAGCTTGAAGGCGGTTTCGCCGTCGATGACCTTGGCGCCCGAAGTTTCGACGGACGCCAGGGCGCCCTCCAGGATTTCCATGCCGTTGGCAATCGTCTGGAAGAAGCGCTCTTCTTCGGTCTTGAGCACCTCGGTGATGCGCTTTTCGTTGGTGCGCAGCTCGGGGTAGGCCTCGCCCATTTCAACCACCAGCGCGGCCACCAGCTTGTGGAAGAACGGGGTGCGGGCGCCCAACTTGTAGCCGTGGCGGATGGCGCGGCGGGTGATGCGGCGCAGCACGTAGCCGCGGCCTTCGTTGCTGGGGATGACGCCGTCGGCGACGGTGAACGAGCAGGCGCGGATGTGGTCGGCGATGACCTTCAGCGAGGGGCTGTTGGCGTCGAAGCCTTCGCCACCCGAAGCAGTGACAGCCGAACGGGCGGCCGCCAGCAGGTTCTGGAACAGGTCGATCTCGTAGTTGCTGTGCTTGCCCTGCAGCACCGTGGCGATGCGCTCCAGGCCCATGCCGGTGTCCACCGAAGGCTTGGGCAGCGGGTGCATCACGCCGTCTTCGGTGCGGTTGAACTGCATGAAGACGTTGTTCCAGATCTCGATGTAGCGGTCGCCGTCTTCGTCAGGGCTGCCCGGGGGGCCGCCGGCGATCTCGGGGCCGTGGTCGTAGAAGATCTCGGTGCAGGGGCCGCAGGGGCCGGTGTCGCCCATCATCCAGAAGTTGTCGGACATGTAGCGGCCGCCCTTGTTGTCGCCGATGCGCACGATGCGCTCGGCGGGCACGCCCACCACCTTGTTCCAGATTTCGTAGGCCTCGTCGTCTTCCTGGTAGACGGTGACCCAGAGCTTTTCTTTCGGCAGCTTGAACTGCTCGGTCAGCAGGCCCCAGGCGAACTGGATGGCGTCGTGCTTGAAGTAGTCACCGAACGAGAAGTTGCCCAGCATCTCGAAGAAGGTGTGGTGGCGCGCGGTGTAGCCGACGTTGTCCAGGTCGTTGTGCTTGCCGCCGGCGCGGATGCACTTCTGCGAGGTCGTGGCGCGGCTGTAGGGGCGCTTGTCGAAACCCAGGAACACGTCCTTGAACTGGTTCATGCCCGCGTTGGTGAACAGCAGCGTGGGGTCGTCGCCCGGCACCACAGGGCTGGACGCCACGATGGTGTGGCCCTTGGACTGGAAGTACTCCAGGAAGGTCTTGCGGATGTCTGCGGCTTTCATGCGGCGGCTTTCGGTGGGCGGCGGTTCGGCTTCCGCTGAGAGCGTCAACGGAAACCCGGGGCGTTCGGGGGCTGAGGGGGAGGCGGCACCACCCATCGGCGACGGGCGGGGCAAAGCCCTGAATTATAGGCAAGGGGGCATGCGCCACCGCCCTGTCCCTCTTGGGCGCACCGCCGCGTCCGCCACCGGCAGGCAAGCTGTCCGATGGGGCCATCGCGCGCAGGCGCCGGCCTCACTAGAATGGCCCCTCCGCACGGCGCTCGGCCCCGCTTTCACCGGGGCGCCGCACCTCGCCACCGTCATCAGCTCACACGGCCACCATGCAAACGTCCCCGCTGTCGCCCCCCCTGTCCAGCCTGCAGGACCCCACGCTGCTCAAGACACAGGCCCTGATCGATGGCCAATGGGCAGGCAACGGCCAGGTTTTCGACGTGACCGACCCGGCCACGGGCCACCTGCTCGCCCAGGT